>JAEZFA010000301.1 GCA_023417665.1 Pseudomonadota bacterium
CGATGGGCGTTTTCCTCGGCGCCTCGACCAAGATCGTCGACCGCGAGACGGGGAAAATCTACACCGGCGAAGTGCCGGCTTATTCCGTCGTCGTGCCGGGCACGCTGCCGGGCAAAAATGCCACGAGCCCGGGCCTCAATTGCGCGGTGATCGTGAAGCGCGTGGACGAAAAGACCCGCTCCAAGACCTCGATCAACGAATTGCTGCGGGACTGACGCAACGGAAGGCCGTCCGCCCCGGCCATCGGGGCGCGGCCGGCACTGCCAAAAAGCAACGCTGGCGAAGTGCTGCATTCCTGCTAGCCTTTCGGACAGCAGGCGTGGGGCGCTCTTCTCGATGAATCCGCTTTATCTTTTCACCAGCGTGGAAGGCCGGATCGGCCGCAAGACCTACTGGCTCGGCATTCTCGCGATCACGATCATCGGCGTACCGACGATCGCGCTTGCCGCCTATCTTGGCGGCGGCACTGCGGGCGCAATCGCGAACCTGTTCTTCCTGTGGTGCGGCTTCGCGCTCTCAGTGAAGCGCGGGCAGGACCACAACATGCACTACCTTTTCATCGCGGCCTATTTCGCGCTGGTTGCGGTCGTGACCAACCTGACCGCGAGCCAGACCAAGATGATGACCGGCATGGCCAACCAGCAGCAGCCGCTGGTCGTGGCCGTCTCGCTGGTATTTCTCGCTTATGTGATTTTCCTCTTCGTCCAGCTTGGGCTACGCCGCGGTACGGTCGGACCGAATAAATACGGCCCCGATCCGCTGGAAGCCGTGTCCATCCCTCCTCGCTGAAACAGGTCCCCCATGGATTTCTCCTATCTCTATACGAGCCTCGACGGCCGCATTAACCGCAAGCCCTACTGGCTTGCCGCACTCGCGCTTTTCGTCGTTTCGATCCTGGTGCAGCTCGGCGTCTATGCCGCCGCCGGCATGCAGATCATGATGATCGTGGGCCTGATCTTCATGTGGCCGAGCTTCGCGCTCGCGGTGAAGCGCGCCCATGACCGCAACCGGCCGACCTGGCTCGTTGCGATCTTCTTCGTCATCCTCCTGATCACGACCTTCATGCAGATCGCGGGCGTTCACGAGAATGCCGTGGGACAGCCTTCGACGCTGTTCGGCGCGGTTTCGCTCCTGTTCCTGATCTTCGCGCTTTATGCCTTCATCGACTGGGGCCTGTTGCGCGGCACCAGGGGCCCGAATAAATACGGCCCCGATCCGCTCGAGGGTCAGCAGTAAAGCGCGGGCGCCAGCGCCCGTGCGGAAGTGAAACAGGATGCGCTACCGGCAGCTCGAATCGAATGAGATCATTCATACGATCGTCGAACTGCATATGCGGATCTCGCAGCGCTTTCCGAAGTCCGACCTCGCGGGCGTCTGCGAGGAATTGCTCGTCGTCGCCAAGGAAACCGAGGCAAAAGCCCGGGCGGTGAACGCGGCGAACTATCCGCTGCGCGCGATCATCGTGCTCATACTCCTGAGCGCCGGCACCATCGTGTTCTTTCTCATTCGCGCAGCACAACTCAAGCAGGGAGAGGTCGAGATTTTCGGCCTCTTCCAGGGCATCGAATCCGGCACCAACCTGATCATCTTCACGAGTATTGCGGTCTATTTCCTGTTTTCGCTGGAATCGCGCATGGCGCGCACGCGCGCACTCAGCGACCTCAATGAATTGCGCTCGATCATCCACGTCATCGACATGCACCAGCTGCGCAAGGATCCGAGCGAACTCCTGAGCTCGGAAAGCACCGAGGGCATGTCGCGCTACGACCTGACCCGCTATCTCGGCTATTGCAGCGTCATGCTTTCGCTCGGCGCCAAGCTTGCCGCGCTCTATGCCCAGAAGCTGCCGGACGAGATTGTGATCGACGCGGCAAGCGACCTGCAGAATGTCGCCGGCGGGCTGAGCCTGAAAATCTGGCAGAAGATCGCTATTCTTGAGTCCTACGAAGATTATCGCGAGAAGCAGAAATACGGCTATGCATGAGGCGAACGCGGTCGAAATTGCACAGGCGCTGATCCGCTGCCCTTCGGTCACGCCCGACGAAGGCGGCGCGCTCGATACGCTCGGCGCGCTGCTGCGCGGCGCCGGCTACGAAGTGCATCGCGTGCCGTTTTCCGACATGAACACGCCGGACATCGACAACCTGTTTGCGAAAATCGGAAGCGGCGCGCCGCACCTGATGTTCGCGGGCCACACCGACGTGGTGCCGCCGGGAGATCTGGCAAGCTGGACGCACGGGCCGTTTTCCGGCGACGTCGCCAAAGGCGAGCTGTTCGGCCGCGGCGCCTGCGACATGAAAGGCGCGATTGCCTCGTTCGCTGCAGCCGCGATCCGTTTCGGCAAGCCGAAGCAGGGCACGATTTCCTTCCTGATTACCGGCGACGAGGAAGGGCCCGCGGTCAACGGCACGCGCAAGCTTTTGCGCTGGGCGAAAGAGCGTGGCGAACGGTTCGACCACAGCATCGTGGGAGAGCCGACCAACGTCGCCCGGCTCGGCGACATGGTGAAGATCGGCCGGCGCGGCTCGCAATCGGGCACGCTGATTTTCTACGGGCAGCAGGGCCACGTCGCCTATCCGCATCTGGCCAACAACCCGGTCCCCGCGCTGCTCCGCGCATTGAGCGCATTGAAGGCGGAGCCGCTCGATACCGGAACCGCGGATTTCGACGCCTCGAACCTCGAAGTCACCGCGCTTGAGACCGACAATCGCGCCTTCAACGTCATTCCCGCGGAAGCGCGTGCGCGGTTCAACATCCGCTTCAACGATCTGCATAGCGCGAAAAGCCTGCGCGAACTGGTGCTCGAGCGCGTGATGAAGGCGGCCGGGGACGACGCGCATTTCCAGATCGACTGGGAGCCGTCGAGCGACTGTTTCCTCACCGGGAAAGGTCCGTTCGTCGATCTGCTCGCCGAGACGATTGAGGAAGTGAGCGGCATCGCCCCGAAACTTTCGACCACCGGCGGCACCTCGGACGCCCGCTTCATCAAGGACTACTGCCCGGTGGTGGAATTCGGCCTTGTCGGGCAGACCATGCACAAGATCGACGAGCGGGTGCCGGTCGCGGACGTCGATGCGCTGGCGAACATTTACCACCGCGTACTCGAGCGCTATTTCGCGTAATCCACCCGCACGAGATAAAGCCCGTCCGGCGGCGCGACCGGGCCGCAGGCGGTGCGGTCGCGCGCTTGCAAGGCGCGTTTCATGTCCGCGGGCATCCATTTGCCCTCGCCAACCTGCGCCAGCGAGCCGACGATCGAGCGGACCTGGTGATGCAGGAAGGAGCGCGCACTCGCCTCGATCCGGATTTCCTGCCCGTCGCGCGTGACGTTGAGCAGGTCGAGCGTTTTCACCGGCGACTTTGCCTGACACTCGGCGGCGCGGAAAGTGGTGAAGTCGTGATTGCCGACGAGATGCTGGGCTGCCTCGTGCATTGCCTTCTCGTCGAGCGGCCGCCCGACGCGCCAGACGTGGTTGCGATCAAGCGCGAGCGCGGCGCGGCGGTTCAGGATTCGATAAAGGTAATGCCGCGCGGTCGCGGAGAAGCGGGCATCGAAATCGTCCGCCACCTTCTCCGCCGCCAGCACCGCGACCGGATGCGGGCGCAGATGCGCGTTCATGCCGTCGCGGACGGTGTCGGTGTCCCAGTCCTTCGCCAGATCGACATGCGCGACCTGCGCCAGCGCGTGCACGCCGGTGTCGGTGCGGCCGGCACCGGAGATTTTCGCGCGCGTGCCGGAAAGCTTCTCGACCGCGTCTTCCAGCACGCCGGCGACGGTCACGCCGACGCCCTGCACCTGCCAGCCGACAAAAGGCGCGCCGTCATATTCGATGGTGAGCTTGTAGCGGGGCATCAACCGAGTTTCGCAAAAGCGGGCGGATAGGTCACGACGCCTTTCGCGTCGGCATCATCCGGCGAGAGATCGAGCGCCATCAGATGGGGCCCGTCGTAAGGCGTTCGCAAGCCGCCTGCCGCGCGCGCCGAAAAGCCGAAGCGCGCATAATATTCCGGATCGCCAAGCACCAGCACGATGCACTCGCCGGCTTGCGCCAACCGTTTATGCGCCTCGCGGATCAACAGACCGCCGATGCCCTTGCGCTGCCACGCAGGTTTGACGGCAACCGGCGCCAGTGCGCTTGCGCCGCAATTCCCGCCGTCGATGAGCAGGCGCGAATAGATCACGCTGCCGATGACGTCGCCGTTCACTTCCGCCACCAGCGAAAGCACGATGCTTCCTTCCTCGCGAAGCGCATCGACCAGACGTGCCTCGGCATCGCTCTCGAACGCGTTGCGGTGAACGCCGAAGATTGCGGGCCGGTCGGACTCCCGCTCGGCACGAAGAACGGCCGGCGTCATCGCAGCCGCGTTCCGGCCGCGAGCTTGGCGCCGCGCAGAAATTCCCCGGCGCTCATCGCTTTTGCGCCGGCGCGCTGCACGTCGAGCAATCGCACCGCACGCTCGCCGGCTGCGACCGTCAGTTGTTCGTCGAGCACGGTGCCGGGCGCGCCGCTTCCTTCCGCGCGTTGCGAGCGCAGCACCTTCACGCGCACGGGCTTGCCGTCGATTTCGACCTCGAACCAGGCGCCCGGAAACGGCGACAGCCCGCGAATATGGTTGTGCACGTCGCCCGCAGGCCGCGACCAGTCGATCTTCGCCTCAGCTTTGTCGATCTTGTTCGCATAGGTGACGCCGTCGGCGGATTGCGGCGTGAAGGCGAGCGAGCCGCGGTCGAGCGCGGCAAGGCCGCGCGCCATCAGGTCGGCGCCCGCGAGCATCAGCCGGTCGTGCATCTCGCCGGTCGTGGCATTTTCCGGAATCGTCACGCGCTCGGCGAGACCGACCGGGCCGGTATCGAGCCCCTCTTCCATCTTCATCACCATCACGCCGGTTTCCCTGTCGCCGGCCATGATCGCGCGATGGATGGGTGCCGCGCCGCCCCAGCGCGGCAGGAGCGAGGCGTGCAGGTTCAGGCAGCCGAGCGGCGGCGCATCGAGGATGGATTTCGGCAGGATCAGCCCATAGGCCACGACCACCGCGACGTCGGCCGCATGCGAGCGGAAGAACGCCGCGGTTTCCTCGCCGCGCAGCGATTTCGGATGATGCACGGCGATGCCGAACTTCGCCGCCGCCTCATGCACCGGCGAGCGCCGCTCGCTCATGCCGCGGCCGGCCTGTGCCGGCTCGCGCGTATAGCAGGCGACGACCTCGTGCCCGCACGCGACGATCTCCGACAGCGTCGGCACGGCAAATTCGGGGGTGCCGAGAAATACGACGCGCAAAGGCTGTTCCTTTCCGCGGGCGCCGGTTCAGCCCGCGACCGCGGTACGCTTGCTGGCCTTTGCCGCCTTGGTGAACTTCTTGGTCACGCGGTCGCGCTTGAGCTTGGAAATATGATCGATGAACAGCACGCCGTTCAGGTGATCGATCTCGTGCTGGAGTGCGCGCGCAAGCAGGCCATCGGCCTCGATCTCTTTCGTCTTGCCGTTCTCGTCCATGTAGCGGACCTTCACCTGCGAAGGCCGCTCCACTTCCTCGTAGAATTCCGCGATCGAAAGGCAGCCTGCTTCCTTGGAGTCCTTCTCCTCGGAGGCCCAGATCACTTCCGGGTTGATGAAGACCATCGGCAGCTTTTCTTCGTCGCCGCGGGTCGCGTCGATCGTGACCACGCGCTTCGGCACGCCGATCTGCACGGCGGCAAGGCCGACGCCGGGCGCGTCGTACATGGTCTCGAACATGTCCTCGATGAGCTTCCTGATCTCGCCGTCGATCTTCTCGACGGGCGTTGAAATCTTGCGAAGCACGGGTTCGGGGAGCTGGACAATCGGGCGGATCATGCGCGGGAAGTAAGTGATCGCTCGAACCGGGTCAACGCGGCGCACCCGACTTGCCTCCCCGGCCGGCAGATGGCACGTTCCCTTTTCGTTCCGAACCGAATCAAGCACCGGCAGCCGCGACATGGGTGAAATCCTTTTTTCCATCAACGGCGTAGCCGTAACGCAGGGCATGGCTCTCGCCGCTCTGGGTGCGCTTGCGGTGCTTCTGCTGATCGGCCTTCTGATCGCGCAGAGCCGCCAGAACCGCGCCCGCGCACTGGAATCGCAGGAGCAGACCCGCCGCGCCGACGAATACGCCATGCGCATCGAGGACCTGCAGGAGCGGCTTTTGCACGTCCTGCACGCGCAGGCCGAGACCAAAGGCACGGTGCAGTCTCTGGTTTCCGGCGTCAGCCAGAAACAGGAAGACCTGACGCGCGCGGTCCATGAACGGCTCGATGCGGTGACGCACCGGATCGGCGAGAACATGACCAAGGCCGCGAACACCACCGCCGAAAGCCTCTCCAAGCTCAACGAGCGGCTCGCGGTGGTCGATGCCGCGCAGGGGCGCATGCAGGAGCTCACCAGCCACATGGTGACGCTCAAGGACGTGCTTGCGAACAAGCAGGCGCGCGGCGCCTTCGGACAGGGCCGCATGGAAGCGATCGTCGCGGACGGCCTGCACAAGGATGCCTATGCCTTTCAGTACACGCTTTCGAACGGTAAGCGGCCGGACTGCGCGATCTTCCTGCCCGGCGACGCGCGGCCGCTCGCCATCGACGCCAAGTTTCCGCTCGAGGCGATTACCGCCTACCGCGAAGCGCAGAGCGATGAAGCGCGCCGCACCGCACTCTCCCGGCTGAAACAGGACATCAACAAGCACGTCAGCGACATCGCCGGCCGCTATCTCGTGCCCGGCGAGACGCAGGAAATCGCGATGATGTTCGTGCCGTCGGAGTCGGTCTATGCCGAACTGCACGAAGTCTGCGACGACGTATTGCAGAAGGCGTTTCGCGCGCGCGTGATCCTCGTGTCGCCTTCGCTGCTGATGCTCGCGATCCAGGTCGTGCAGGCGATCGTGCGCGACGCGCAGATGCGCGATGCCGCGGAGAAGATTCAGGTCGAGGTCGGCAAGCTCGTGGAAGATGTCGGACGGCTGCGGGATCGCGCGGTGAAGCTGCAAACGCATTTCGCGCAGGCTTCCGAGGACGTGGGGCAAGTGCTGATTTCCGCCGAGAAGGTGTCCAAGCGCGGCGGGCGCATCCAGTCGCTCGAACTCGAAGACGACAACGTGGCGCCGAAAGACACCGGCAAGCCGGTTGCGGTTCCTTTGCAACTGAAGCTCGGCGGGCGCGAGTAGCCCCCGCGATTTCCGAATCACGGGCCTTGTGCGAAAAGCGCCGGGCATGAGCGAATCCGCACAACCTTCGCAGCAAACGTCCCGCAGCTGGGCGCAGGCGATTGCCGTCTATCTGCGCCCGCGCGTGCTGATCGTGATGCTGCTCGGCTTTTCCGCGGGCCTGCCGCTGGCGCTCGTCACCAGCACCCTGCAGGCATGGCTCACGCAAAGCGGGATCGACCTGAAGACCATCGGCCTGTTCTCGCTGGTCGGCCTGCCCTACACCTTCAAGTTCTTCTGGGCGCCGCTGGTCGACGCCCTGAACGTGCCGGTGCTCGGCAGCCTGCTCGGGCGGCGCAGAAGCTGGCTCGTGCTTTCGCAGCTTCTCCTGATCGCGGCGATCGCCGTACTCGGCTTTTCCGATCCGAAGACTTCGATTTTCCATGTGACGGTCGCGGCGCTTCTGGTCGCCGCGGCTTCCGCCACGCAGGACATCGTGATCGACGCCTTCCGCGTCGAAAGCCTGCCGCAAGAGGAACAGGCCGCGGGCATCGCAAGCTATATCCTTGCCTATCGCGTGGCGCTCCTGCTTTCGGGCGCGGGTGCGCTACTGCTCGTCGCCTATCTTGAATCAAGCGGCGTCGCGCAGCTCACGGCGTGGAAGATTTCCTATATCGCCGCGGCGGCCTGCGTCAGCATCGGCATGATCGCGGCACTGCTTGCAAAAGAACCGGCGGCAGAGCCGTCGGCCGAAAATACCGAGGGCTCGCCGCTGCGCCGGGTCTTTGCCACCGCCTTCAGCGCCTTCAGTGAGTTTCTCTCGCGGCCGCTTGCGATCAGCGTGCTCGTCTTCGTGCTCCTGTTCAAATTCTGCGATGCCTTTGCCGGCGTGCTGACCGTACCGTTCGTGCTGAAGACCGGCTTCAGCCTCGCGACCTACGCGACCGTGGTAAAGGGCGTCGGCTTCGCGGCCGCCGTTGTCGGCGGGCTTGCGGGCGGCATGCTCGCACGCGCCCTGCCGCTCACCACCTGCCTCTGGATCGCGGCGATCATCCAGATGCTCTCGAACCTGATGTTCTCGTGGCTTGCCTGGATGGGGCCCGATGTTTCGGCGCTCACCATCACCATCATCGTGGAGAATTTCACCTCGAACGCGGCCAACGTGATCTTCGTCGCCTATCTCTCCGCGCTGTGCGGCGCGCGGGCGCATACGGCGACGCAGTTCGCGCTGCTTTCCGCAATCGCGGCCGTGGGCCGCACGGTGCTTGCCGCAAGCGGCGGCTATGTCGCCGAAGCCACCGGCTGGTTCTGGTTCTTTATCGTCACCGCGCTTGCCGCGATCCCGAGCATCATCCTGCTCTGGTGGCTCCAGCAGCGCGGACATTTCCGGATGCTCGCTGCGGAGAAAAAGCAGCAGTCTTAAAACAGCGTGCGCTGCCGGATTGCGGCCGAGAGCGTGCCCTCATCGAGATAATCGAGTTCGCCACCGACCGGCACGCCATGGGCGAGCCGCGTCACTTTCACGTCGGCGTCGCGCAGAAGATCGGTGATGTAATGCGCGGTGGTCTGGCCGTCGACGGTCGCGGAAAGCGCCAGCACGACTTCCTTCACCTCGGCGTCATGGGCGCGCGTGACGAGCGAGGCGATGTTGAGATCCTCCGGGCCGATGCCGTCGAGCGCCGACAGGGTGCCGCCGAGCACATGATAACGCCCGACAACGACGCCTGCGCGCTCCAGCGCCCAAAGATCGGCGACGCTTTCGACGGCGACGAGCAGCGAAGGATCGCGCGTCTGGTCGGCGCAGACCGAACAGGGATTGCGCGTATCGATGTTCGCGCAGGTATCGCAGACCACGATCTTCTGGAGCGCGTCGCCAAGGGCCGCCGCGAGCGGCTCCATCAGTTCCTCGCGCTTGCGCAACAGATGCAACGCCGCGCGCCGCGCGGAACGCGGACCCAGCCCCGGAAGCCTTGCCAGCAATTGAATGAGCCGCTCGATCTCCGGCCCGGCAACGACGCGGCGCATCTACTTCTTCTTCAGAACAGCTTCATGCCCGGCGGCAACGGCAAGCCGCCGGTGAGCGCCTTGGCTTTCTCTTCCACCATCTTCTCGGATTTCGCGCGGGCGTCCGCGCAAGCGGCGACGATCAGATCCTCGACGATTTCCTTTTCGTCGGCTTTCATCAGGCTGGGATCGATCGAAACCTTCTTCACCGCGCCCTTGCCGTTCACGGTGACGCTAACCAATCCGCCGCCGGAGGCGCCGTCGACTTCAAGCGTTTCGAGTTCGGCCTGCATGCGTTCCATGTTCGCCTGCAGTTCCTTGATCTTTCCCATCATGCCGAGCATGTCGCGCATCGCAATCGTCTCCTTACTCTTCGTCGGGCTCGACCGGCACGTCGAAATCGTCCGCGGAAATTTCCGGCTCGGGCGCGGCCCGGCGGCGAACTTCCACGATTTCGGCACCGGGAAAGGCGTTGAGCACCGCCTGCACGGTGGGATGGCTGCGGACATCCGCCTTCATCTGGTTCTGCAGCTTGTCGTTCTTCTCTTTGAGCGTTTCGCCGCCGCGCTCGCGGGAGTTCACGGCGACGAACCAGCGGCGCCCGGTCCATTGCGTCAGCTTGGCGCCGAGATCGCCGGCAAAGTTCGCCCGCGCGCCTTCGTCGAGCGAGATTTCGATCTTGCCGTCCTCGATCCGGATGAGCCGCGCGTAATCCTTCAGCATGGTCTGCACCACGAGGTCGCGCTTCTCCTGCGCAAGCGCATAGACGTCCTCGAGCGATTGCAGCTTCGGCGCGTTGTCGGGAGCGGCGGCGGGGCGCGACGCCGGCCGGCCGACGGCATTCGCGCCGCCCTGAGCCATCTGCATGCGCGGTGCGCCCGAAGACGCGCCGCCGCCATTGCCCGGGGTGACGCCGGGCGCATTGCCGTTGCCGTCGCGCAGCATGCGGATCGCTTCGTCCGGGGTCGGCAGATCGGCGGCATAAGCAAGCCGCACCAGCAGCATTTCGGCCGCCTGCGCCGGCTTGCCGGAGGCCGCCGTCTCGGCGATGCCGCGCGAGAGCATCTGCCAGGCGCGGGAAAGCACGCGGATCGAAAGCCGCTCGGACAATTCCTTGCCGCGGCTGCGCTCGGCCTCGACGAGAGAGGTATCTTCGAGTGCCGCGGGCACGATCTTGAAGCGCGTCAGCAGATGGCTGAATTCGGCAAGATCGGAAAGGACGGCCACCGGATCGGCGCCGAGGTCATATTGTCCGCGGAACAGCTTCAGCGCTTCGGCGGTTTCGCCGCGCATCAGCGCCTCGAACAGATCGATGATGCGCGTGCGGTCGGCAAGGCCCAACATCTCGCGGACTTCGGACGCCTTCACGCTGGCGCCGCCATGCGCGATCGCCTGATCCAGCAGCGAAAGCGAATCGCGCACCGAGCCTTCCGCGGCGCGGGCGACAAGTGCCAGCGCCTCGGTTTCGGCGTCGATCTTTTCGGCGTCCGCAATCCGGCCGAGATGCTTCGTCAGCGTATCGGCATCGACCCGGCGCAGGTCGAAGCGCTGGCAGCGCGACAGGATCGTCACCGGCACCTTGCGCACTTCGGTGGTCGCGAAAATGAACTTCGCGTGCGCGGGCGGTTCTTCCAGCGTCTTCAGCAGCGCGTTGAAGGCCGCACCCGAAAGCATGTGCACTTCGTCGAGGATATAGACCTTGTAGCGCGCACTCACCGGCGTATAGCGCACGGCGTCATTGATCTGCCGGATATCATCGACACTGTTGTGGGAGGCCGCGTCCATTTCGATCACGTCGACATGGCGGCTTTCGAGAATTTCCTGACAGTGGCGCCCAGGCTCCGGCATATCGAGCGTGGGACCGCCATTCTTGCCGGATTTCGGTTCGTAGTTCAGGGCGCGGGCCAGAATGCGCGCGGTCGTGGTCTTGCCGACGCCGCGGACGCCGGTCAGCAGATAAGCCTGCGCGATGCGCCCGCTCGCAAACGCATTGGAGAGCGTGCGGACCATGGCCTCCTGGCCGATGAGGTCGTCGAAATTGCGCGGGCGGTATTTGCGCGCAAGCACGCGATAGCCGCCGCTGTCCTCGCCGAACAGCGAGCCGTCCTGCCCTGCCATGGTCTTGTTGGGCGTATCGTCCATTCCGGCCGCCATGCGAGGAATTTGGGTGGGAGGCTGGAACGATGACCCAAACCGGTCTCGTTAGGGCTGCTTCCTTCCGGCCCTGCCCCGGTTGGCGAGTGGCTCGTCCACCGCCACCCTCCCGCCCCCTATATCGGGCGGGCGGCGGGCGAAGGCAAGCGCGGCCGGGATTTTCGCAATAATGTTCCCGGGTTTGGCGGGGATTCGCAAAAAATGACGAAGGAAATTTCGCTCGATCCGCGGCTGGCCGCAGATTCCGTCGCCATCGGCATGCTTTCGCTCTGCGAAGTGCGGCTGCAGGACGACGCGCGCTTTGCCTGGCTCGTGCTGGTGCCGCAGCGCGAGGATGCGACCGAGCTGTTCGCGCTTTCCGCCGCCGACCGCGCGCTTGCCATGGAGGAAATCGCGCAATGCTCGGCGGCGCTGCGCGCGGTCACGCAATGCCTCAAGATCAATGTCGGCGCACTCGGCAATATCGTGCGCCAGCTTCACATCCACGTGGTGGCACGCGACGAAGGCGATGCGGCCTGGCCGGGTCCGGTCTGGGGCGCAGGCACCCGCACGCCTTACGGCGAGACGCAACGCGCCGAGATGATTGCACGGCTCAGAAGCGCATTGGCCATGCGCGGCTAGCGGATTGCGGGAGCCATTGCCGCATGCGAGCGTGGCGGAAAGAAAAGACACGCCCTCATGTATATTTCCGCGCAAGAAACCACGCTGACCTATGCCGGCTCGACGCTCGACCGCCTGAGCGAACAGCGCGGCGATACCGCGCTTGTCGAATCGCTCCGCGCGAATGCCCGCAATTTCGTGCTGGCCGGAGAGAGTTTCGTGCTCGCCAGACGCGGCGAGCACTTCGATCCCGGCCTCGGCAATGATGAAGCCGAAAGCCTCGGCGATCCGCTGGAAACCGCGCTCATCGGCAAGGACGCGGCCGCCCGCGGGCATTTTGCGCGCGCGATCGCGCCGTCACGCATCGACGCGATCAAGGCGCGCAGCGAATTCATCGTCGTCGATCTGCGCTCGATTGCGCTGCAGGGACTGGTGCCGGCGGCCGACCTCTCGTCGCTTGCGACTGCAAAGGCCGTGCTTTACTGGCACGAACGCCATCGCTTCTGTTCGAATTGCGGGAAGCCCACCCGCTCGGCGCAGGCCGGCTGGCGGCGCGACTGCGGGGCATGTTCGGCGCAGCATTTTCCGCGCACCGACCCTTGCGTCATTATGCTCGCGGTCTACGGCGAGCAATGCCTGCTCGCGCGGCAGACGCGCTTTCCGCCCGGCATGTGGTCGGCGCTCGCGGGCTTCGTCGAACCCGGCGAGAGCTTCGAGGAAGCGGTGCGCCGCGAGACGCTGGAGGAAGCCGGCATCGCGGGCGGCCGCGTCGCTTACTTCGCCTCGCAGCCCTGGCCGTTTCCGATGTCGATCATGATCGGCTGCTTCGTCGAAGCGAAGTCCGACAAGCTGAAGATCGACGAAGTGGAGCTTGAAGCGGCGCGCTGGGTGACGAAAGACGAATGTCGCCTGTTACTCTCCGGCAAGCATCCGGCGCGCTTCTTCGCGCCGCCGCCGCTTGCGATCGCGCATCACCTGATCAAGAGCTTCGTCGAGCACGGCACCGGCGTGTTTGACTAGTTCTCCTCGTTCCGCGCCTTCATGCGGAACGGGTGCGCCGGATAGACGCCCAGAATTTTCAGCTCGTCCGAAAAGAAGCCCAGTTCTTCCAGCGCGAATTTCAAGTTTCGATCGTCCGGGTGACCTTCGACGTCCGAATAGAACTGGGTCGCAACGAAATTGCCGTCGATCTGGTAGGACTCGAGCTTCGTCATATTGACGCTGTTGGTCGCGAATCCGCCGAGCGCCTTGTAGAGCGCGGCCGGCACGTTGCGCACCTTGAAGACGAAGGTCGTCACGACCGGGCCGTTGTTCGGCTTGGTCCACGCCTTCTCTTTCTGGAGAATGATGAAGCGCGTGGTGTTGTGATCCTCATCCTCGATGTTCTCGCGGATGATGTCGAGCCCGTAAATTTCAGCGGCGAGCGCCGATGCGATGGCCGCGCGCGTGGGATCGTTGGCTTCCATGATCTGGCGGGCGCTGCCCGCGGTATCGGCGCCGATCACCGCCGTGAGGCCAAGTTCGCGGATGACGTTGCGGCATTGCCCGAGCGCCATGACATGGCTTTGCACGGTCTTCACGGTCTTCAGCGTTGCGCCTTTCGGCGCCATCAACTGGTGCGAGAGCGGCAGGAAGAATTCGCCGACGATCTGCAGGCCGGAATGCGGCATCAGATGATGAATGTCGGCAACGCGGCCGGCGACCGAATTCTCGATCGGAATCATCGCAAGATCGGCCTCGCCGTTCGAGACGGCGGCAAAGGCATCCTCGAAGGTCGCGCAAGGCACCGGCTCGTAATCGGGGAAGCGTTCACGGCAGGCGATATGCGAGTTCGCACCGGGCTCGCCCTGAAAGACGATCGTGTTCTTGCTGGCCATGTCGGATTATCTCTTCTCGCCCGCAAGCAGTGCGCGGGCTTTCTCAAGGTCGGCGGGAGTGTCGACGCCGAGCGGCACGGCGTCAACGATGGCAACGTCGATCCGCATGCCATGCTCGAGCGCGCGAAGCTGCTCGAGCTTCTCGCGCTTTTCCAGCGTGGTCTGCGGCAGCGTCACGAAGCGTTCGAGCGCCGCGCGGCGATAGGCGTAGATTCCGATGTGATGGTAGAGCGGCCCGTCATTGGCCGGGGCGGTCGCGCGCGTGAAGTAAAGTGCGCGCAGCCGGTTTTCGCCGGCCGGCGTGCCGACCACCTTCACGACATTCGGATTGGTCTTTTCTTCCTCGTCGGTGATCTCGACCGCGAGGGTCGCGATATCGACCGCGGGATCGTCGAGCGGTGCCACGACGCGGCGGATCGATTCCGGCTCGATGGTCGGCAGGTCGCCTTGCAGGTTCACGACGACCGCGATGTCCCCCGCGGGGTCGGCCTTGCCGAGCGCCTCGAAAATGCGGTCCGAGCCGGTCTGGTGATCGGCGCGGGTCATCAGCACCGTGCCGCCCGCGGCTTCGACCGCGCGGCAGATCGCCTCGTCGTCGGTGGCGACCGCCGCGGTGCCGATCCCGGCCTCCCGCGCACGGTCCAGCACATGGAGAATCATGGGCCGGCCGTGAATGTCGGCCAGCGGCTTGCCCGGCAGCCGGGTCGCCTGCATGCGCGCCGGAATGAGCACGATCAGGTCGGTACGGGCTGGGGCGGCGGCGGTCATGAAAACACCCGGAAATTCAGCGCTTACCCGGCCGTTTCGCGGCGGCAGAAGGTAGCAGCGGCGGCCGGGTTATACGGGTTGCCTCTGATCGGGCAAAGCGATACCTCTGACCGCAATTAATGGGGCCTCACGCCGGGACGCCGGCGGCAAATTCCGGAATCGCTGGCCGATGGACAGCTTCGAACTCAACAAAGTCATGGGTGCCGTGCTCGGTACCTGCCTTTTCGTTCTCTCGCTCAGCATCGTCTCGGGCGGCATCTTTGCCTCGCACCCGCCGCACAAGGCGGGCTACGAGATCGCCGCGAAAGACGACAAAGCCGGCCCGACCCAGGGCCCGGTCGAGCCGCAGGTTCCGCTTGCGAACCTCCTCAACGAAGCCAATCCGGAAAAGGGCGCCTCGGTATCGCGCCAGTGCGTCGCCTGCCACGACTTCGCCAAGGGCGGCCCGAACAAGGTCGGCCCCGGCCTCTGGAACGTCGTGAACAGCGACATCGCCCATCACGCCGGCTTCAACTATTCGAACGCGATGAAGAACAAGAAGGGCAAGTGGACCTTCGAAGAGCTCGACAAGTTCCTCGAGAACCCGGGCAAGTATGTGCCGGGCACCTCGATGACCTTCCTCGGCGTCAAGCGCGCCGCCGATCGCGCCGCACTCATCGTCTATCTGAGCAAGCAGAACGACAGCCCGCCGGCACTTCCGGCTCCGGTTGCCGCGGCTCCCGACGCCCCGAAGAAGGACGGCGAGCAAAAGGCCCCGGCGGAAAAGAAATAAGCCCGCCGCTGCTCAAATTGTCGCGATAAATGCGCGGTTGCTTTGGCGCTGCCGCGCCAAAACGGTCATAATCTCTGTCGAAATTGCCCCCGACCGACGGGGGTTCGACGGAGGTATTTTGTGACGCCGAATCTGACGCGAACGCTCGTCCTCGCCTTTCTCCTTTTCGCGACCACCCAGGCCGCCCCGGCACAGGAGCCGGCCTGGCGCCATGCGCTCTCGCTGATGGGCGACGTGAAATATCCCGCCGACTTCAAGCGCTTCGATTACGTCAATCCGAACGCGCCGAAAGGCGGGCTCGTGCGGCTCGGCTCGGACGGCACCTTCGACAGCTTCAATCATCTGATCCCGCGCGGCACCACCGCCGCCGGCGTGACCATGATCTACGACACGCTCATGGTGTCCTCGCTCGACGAGGTCGCGACCGAATACGGGCTGGTCGCGGAAGCGGTGCGCTATCCCTCGGATTATTCATCGGTGACCTACCGGCTGCGCGCCAATGCGCGCTGGCACGACGGCAAGCCGATCACGCCCGAAGACGTGATCTGGACTTTCCAGATGCTGAAAGAACATTCGCCGACCCAGCGCTTCTATTACCGGCACGTCGTGAAGGCGGAGAAAACCGGCGACCGCGAAGTCACCTTCACCTTCGACCAGCCGGGCAACCGCGAATTGCCGCAGATCGTCGGCCAGATCGCGCCGATGCCGAAGCACTGGTGGACCGGCAAGGATGCCGACGGCAAGGAACGCAATATTGCGAGCGGTACGCTCGAACTGCCGCTCGGCTCCAGCGCCTACAAGATCAAAAGCTTCATCCCCGGCCGCACCGTCGTCTATGAGCGCCTGAAGGATTATTGGGGCGCGTCGCTGCCGGTGAAAGTGGGCCAGGATAATTTCGACGAGATCCGCTACGAATATTTCCGCGACGACACCGTGGAGATCGAGGCCTTCAAGGCGGACCAGTTCGATTTCCGGCTCGAGAACGTCGCGAAGAACTGGGCGACCGCCTATGACATCCCGGCGGTGAAGGACAAGCGGCTGCTGCTCGAAACCTTCCCGGACCGCGCGACCGGCATCATGCAGGGCTTCATTCCGAACCTGCGCCGCGAGAAGTTTTCCGACCCCCGCGTCCGGCGCGCGCTCAACTACGCGATGAACTTCGAGACCATGAACCGGAATTTCTTTTTCGGGCAGTACAAGCGCATCGCTTCCTATTTCAGCGGCACCGAGCTTGCCCATAGCGGACTGCCGCAGGGCAAGGAGCTCGAAATCCTGGAAACCGTGCGCGGCAAGGTGCCGCCGGAGGTCTTCACGACCGAGTTCAAGAACCCGGTATTCGATGCGCAGGAATCGTTTCGCGCCAACTTGCGGCAGGCGATCCGTCTGTTCCGCGAAGCCGGCTATGAAGTGCGCGACGGCAAGCTCGTCAACGGCAAGACCGGCGAGCCCTTCACGATCGAATTCCTGCTTGCAAGCCCGACCTTCGAGCGCATCATCCTGTTTTACGCGGAAGACCTGAAACGGCTCGGCATCAGCTTCACCATCCGTCAGGTCGATAGCTCGCAGTACCAGAACCGCATCCGCTCGCGCGACTTCGACATGATCGTCAGCGGCTGGGGCCAGTCGCTCTCGCCGGGCAACGAGCAACTCGATTATTTCGGCACCGAAGCCGCCGACCGGCAGGGCTCGCGCAACTACGGCGGCATCAAGAACGAGGCGGTCGATGCGCTGATCAAGCGCGTGATCTTCGCGAAGGACCGCGCGGAGCTGATCGCCGCGACCCATGCGCTCGATCGCGTGCTGATCTGGAACCACTATGTCGTGCCGATGTGGTCGATCAGCTTCCACCGCGTCGCGCATTGGGACCGCTTCGGCAAGCCGGAAAAGCTTCCCGAATATTCCTTCGGCTTCCCCGACATCTGGTGGTTCGACAAGGATCGCGCGGCGAAGGTGGGACCGCAGAAGTGAGCCGGCGACCCGCGCCTTCGCGCCGCTGCGTGCTTGCGCTTGGAGCCGCAGCCGGCGTTTGCGCCGCGCTGCCGCTACGCGCGCAACCTGCCGCCGTGGAGCGGCACGGGATTTCGGCCTTCGGCGACCTGAAATATCCGGAAGGCTTCGCGCATTTCGACTACGTCAATGCGGATGCGCCGAAAGGCGGCGTATTCTCTCACACCGGTTCGTCGAGCCTGCTCAACCAGAACCTCGAGACGTTCAATACGCTCAACATCTACTCGCAGCGCAATGACGGTGCGCTCGGCATGGAGCTGACGTTCGCACCCCTGATGGTGCGGGCGCTGGACGAGCCGGACGCGATGTATGGCCTTGGCGCTAGTTCGGTTGCGATTTCCGAAGACGGTCTCACCTGCCGCTTCCGCATCCGCCCCGAGGCGCGCTTTCATGACGGCAGCAAGCTCACCGCGCAGGATTC
Organism: Pseudomonadota bacterium; assembly: GCA_023417665.1. Lineage (GTDB taxonomy): Bacteria > Pseudomonadota > Alphaproteobacteria > Rhizobiales > Xanthobacteraceae. Next base: position 17,756 of record JAEZFA010000301.1, read on the forward strand.
GGCCTGGACCATCACGACGCTGAAAAAGATCGGGCACAATCTGCTGCGGCTCAACCTGCGCGACGTCGAAGGCGCGGAAGCCGAAGGCGACGACGTGGTCGTCGTGCGCTTCGCCAAAGGCCGCGGCCGCGAAACGCCGCTGATCGTGGCCGGGCTGCCGGTGCTTTCGCAGAAATATTTCGACGGGCGCAACTTCGACGAAGCGACGCTCACCGCGCCGCTAGGCTCCGGCCCCTATCGGGTCGGCCCGCTCGAGCCCGGCCGCTTCATCGAATATCACCGCGTCAAGGACTGGTGGGGCGAGAAGCTGAATGTCTGCCGCGGCCAGCACAATTTCGACGTGGTCCGCTACGAATTCTACCGCGACCGCGATGTCGCCTTCCAGGGCTTCACGGCGCGCAACTACCTGTTCCGGGAAGAGTTCACCTCCCGCACCTGGGCGACGAGCTATGACTTTCCCGCGGCGCGCGACGGCCGGGTGAAGAAGGAAATTCTACCCGACCAGACGCCGTCCGGCGCGCAGGGCTGGTTCATCAACACCCGCCGCGAAAAATTTTCCGACAAGCGCGTGCGCGAGGCGCTGGCGCTCACCATGGATTTCCCATGGATGAACAAGAACCTGATGTACGGCTCCTACGACCGCACGGTTTCCTATTTCCAGAACTCGGACATGGCGGCCCGAGGCAAGCCTTCGCCCGCCGAACTCGCGCTGCTCGAGCCGTTTCGCGGCAAGATCGACGAGGCCATATTCGCGGACGCCTATACGCCGCCTGAGGCCGACGGCTCGGGCTCCGACCGTACGCTTTTGCGCCGCGCCGGCGCGCTCTTGCGCGATGCCGGCTGCGAGATCAAGAACGGCAAGCGCCTGACGCCGAAGGGCGAGCCGATCACGATCGAATTTCTGATCAATACCAGCTCGTTCGAGCCGCATCACAGCGCGGTCATTTCCAACCTGCGGCGGCTCGGGATCGACGCCAATATGCGCGTGGTCGATCCGGCCCAGTTCCAGTTGCGGCTGCAGACGTTCGATTTCGACATCACGGTGCAGCGCTTCTCGACCAGTTCGACGCCCGGGGAATCGCTGCGCTCGTTCTTCTCCACCGAAGCCGCCAAGGCGCAGGGCTCGCGCAACCTTTCCGGAATTTCCGACCCCGTCGCCGATGCGCTGATCGAGAAGATCGTGCAGGCGAAGACGCGCGACGAGTTGACGGCTGCGTGCCGCGCGCTCGACCGGGTGCTGCGCGCCGGACATTACTGGATTCCGCAATGGAATAAGGCGTCGCACTGGATCGCCTATTGGGATGTCTTCGCGCGGCCGAAGGAAAAGCCGCGCTACGGACGCGGCATCCCGGAAACCTGGTGGCGCTCCCGCGCCGATTGACCGGACAACGGAACCCGCGCAGTTTGTGCTTCTTCCCTGCCGCCGAGGCTTGAATGCTCGCTTATATCGTTCGCCGCCTGCTTCTGATCATTCCGACCATTCTCGGAATCATGCTGGTTTCCTTCGCGGTGATCCAGTTTGCGCCGGGCGGCCCGGTCGAACAGGCGATCGCGCAGCTCACCGGCGCGGACGTTTCCACTTCCGACCGCCTCAATCGCGGCGGCAGCGAAATCTACCGGCAGAACAATCCGGGACAGACCGGGCTCGACGCCTCGACCTCGCGCTATCGCGGCGCGCAGGGGCTCGACCCGCAAATCATCAAGGACCTGGAAAAGCAGTTCGGCTTCGACAAGCCGGCGCATGAACGCTTTCTCCTGCTGATCTGGAATTATGCGCGTTTCGATTTCGGCCGCAGCTACTTCCACGATGCGCAGGTGCTCGATCTCATCATCCAGAAGATGCCGGTCTCGATCTCGCTCGGGCTGTGGCTCACGCTCCTGACTTATCTGATTTCGATTCCGCTCGGCATTGCCAAGGCGGTGCGCGACGGCACGCGCTTCGATAGCTGGACCTCGATCATCGTCATCATCGGCTATGCGATTCCGGCCTTCATGTTCGCGATCTTCCTGATCGTGGTTTTCGCCGGCGGCTCGCTGAACCTGCCATGGGGACTGAGCTCCGCATTTCCGTTGCGCGGGCTGACCTCGCCGAACTGGGCGGAGCTGCCCTGGTATTCGAAGATCGGCGACTATTTCTGGCATCTGACGCTGCCGCTGACCGCGATGCTGCTCGGCTCGTTCGCGACCATGACGCTCCTGACCAAGAACTCCTTCCTCGACGAAATCCGCAAGCAATATGTGGTCACCGCGCGCATGAAGGGGCTTTCGGAACGGCGCGTGCTTTACGGTCATGTGTTCCGCAATGCCATGCTGATCATCATCGCGGGATTTCCCGGCGCCTTCATCGGCGCATTCTTTTCCGGCTCGCTTCTGATCGAGCAGATCTTCTCGCTCGACGGGCTGGGGCTGCTCGGCTTCGAGGCGGTCGAGAAGCGAAACTATCCGGTGGTGTTCGCTACACTTTACATCTTCTCGCTGCTCGGGCTGATCGTGAACCTCGTCTCCGATCTCATGTACACATGGGTCGATCCGCGGATCGACTTCGAGTCCCGGGAGGTCTGACGCCATGGATCAGATCAACCAGACGCCCGTGCTCGAACAGCATGCCGAGAATGTCGAAGCGAAGAAGAGCCGGCTCTCGCCGATCAACCGTCGCCGCTGGGAGAACTTCAAGCGTCACCGCCGCGGTTACTGGTCGCTGTGGATTTTCACGATCCTGTTCGTGCTGAGCCTCGGCGCGGAGATGATCGCGAACAACAAGCCGTTCCTCGTCTCCTATGACGGCAAGTGGCACTATCCGATCTTCCAGTTCTATCCGGAAACCGCGTTCGGCGGCGACTTCGAGACGGAGGCGAACTACCGCGACCCGGAAGTCCAGCGTCTGATCAAGGAAAAGAACGGCTACATGCTCTGGCCGCTCATTCCGTTCCACTACTCCACGATCAATTACGACGTGCCGACGCCGGCGCCGTCGAAGCCGACCTGGATGTATAGCGAAGCCGAATGCAAGGCGACCGCGGAAAAGAAAGGCGTCAGCGGCTGCAGCGGGCTCGACCAGAACTGGCTCGGCACCGACACCGCCGCGCGCGACGTCACCGCGCGCATGATCTACGGCTTTCGAATATCGGTGATCTTCGGGCTGACGCTGACCATCCTGTCCTCGATCATCGGGATCGCGGCCGGCGCGGTGCAGGGCTATTTCGGCGGCTGGGTCGATCTTACCTTCCAGCGCTTCATCGAAATCTGGACCTCGATCCCGACGCTTTATGTGCTCCTGATCGTGGCAGCGGTGCTGCCGCAAGGATTCTTCGTGCTGCTCGGAATCCTGCTCCTCTTCTCCTGGACCTCGCTGGTCGGAGTGGTGCGCGCCGAATTCCTGCGCACGCGAAACTTCGAATATGTGCAGGCGGCGCGCGCGCTCGGCGTTTCCAACGCGGTGCTGATGTATCGCCACATCCTGCCGAACGCCATGGTGGCGACCCTCACCTTCATGCCCTTCATCCTTTCGGGCTCGGTAATGACGCTGACCGCGCTCGATTATCTCGGATACGGCCTGCCGCCGGGCTCGCCTTCGCTCGGTGAACTCTTGAACCAGGGGCGCAACAACCTGCAGGCGCCGTGGCTCGGCATCACCGGCTTCTTCACGGTCGCGATCCTGCTGACGCTCCTCATCTTCATCGGCGAAGCGATCCGCGACGCCTTCGACCCGCGAAAGACCTTCTCATGAGCGAAAAGCCTCTCATCGAGATCAGGGACTTCTCGGTCGCCTTCCGGCAGGGCGGCCGCGAGACGCTCGCGGTCGATCGCATTTCCTTCGACGTCAGGAAGGGCGAGACGGTCGCGGTGGTCGGCGAATCCGGCTCGGGCAAGTCGGTCACCGGTCTTTCGGTGCTGCGGCTGCTGCCCCCTTCCGCCCATCACCCGAGCGGCGAAATTCTGTTCAAGGGCCGCGACCTCCTGAAGCTCTCCGAACAGGAAATGCGCGACGTGCGCGGCGACGACATCACCATGGTGTTTCAGGAGCCGATGACTTCGCTCAATCCGCTGCACCCGATCGGGCAGCAGATCACCGAAATGCTGGAAGTGCATCGCGGCCTGCGCGGCGCGGAAGCAAAGCAGCGCGTGATCGAACTTCTGACCGAAGTGGGAATCCCCTCGCCCGAGGAGCGGCTCGGCTCCTATCCGCACCAGCTTTCCGGCGGCCAGCGCCAGCGCGTGATGATCGCGCTTGCGCTTGCCAACGAGCCTGACCTTTTCATCGCCGACGAACCGACCACCGCGCTCGACGTGACGGTGCAGGCGCAGATCCTGACGCTCCTGAAGGAATTGCAGTCCCGGCTCGGCATGGCGATGCTGTTCATCACGCATGACCTGAATATCGTGCGCAAGATCGCGGACCGCGTCTGCGTCATGAAGCAGGGCAAGATCGTCGAGCAGGGCAATGTCGACGACATCTTCAAGAACCCGCAGCATCCTTACACGAAGGCGCTGCTGGCCGCCGAACCGCGGATGCAGCCGGCACCGCCGCAGCCGGATGCGCCAACCATGGTTTCCACCGACGACCTGAAGGTCTGGTATCCGATCCGGCGCGGCCTGTTCCGCCGTACGGTGGGCCATATCAAGGCGGTCGACGGCGTCAGCCTGAAGATCCGCCGCGGCGAAACGCTGGGCGTGGTCGGCGAGTCCGGTTCGGGAAAGACCACGCTCGGTCTTGCGCTCTTGCGGCTGATTTCCAGCGACGGTCCGATCGTGTTCCTGGGCAAGCCGATCCAGGGCCTGAAATTCAAGGCCATGCGGCCGTTCCGCCGCGACATGCAGATCGTGTTTCAGGATCCCTATGGCTCGCTTTCGCCGCGCATGTCGATCACCGACATCGTGTCGGAAGGACTGCGCGTGCACCAGCCGAAGATGAGCGCGGAAGAGCGCGACCGCCGCGCGGCGGAAGCGCTCAAGGATGTCGGGCTGGACCCGGCGACACGGCATCGCTATCCGCACGAGTTCTCCGGCGGCCAGCGCCAGCGCATCGCGGTTGCCCGCGCCATGGTGCTGGAGCCGTCCTTCGTCGTGCTGGACGAGCCGACTTCGGCACTCGACATGCTCGTGCAGTCGCAGATCGTCGATCTGTTGCGCGATCTCCAGAAAAAGCGCGAGCTGACCTATCTCTTCATCAGTCACGACCTGCGCGTGGTCGCGGCACTCGCAAGCCACGTCATGGTGATGAAGAACGGCAAGATCGTCGAGCAGGGCCCGGCGGAAACGCTGTTCAAGAGCCCGCAGAGCGACTACACGCGCGCCTTGTTCGCGGCGGCATTCTCGCTCGATACCGCGCAGGACGCAGCGTCCTCGCGCTAGCGCGCCTCGCGGCCCAGACGGCACATGGTTTCAAGGCCGCGAGCCCGTGTGGCCGGATTCTCCACGGGACCGATCAGCGTTTCGCGCACCGGCCTGATGCCGACGAAATGCAGGATGCTGCGCCGAAGACTTCGTACGCTGTCGGAAAAATAGAACAGCCGGTAGAGCAATGCGGGCGTTCCCATCGACACGACGACGCGCGCAGACTTGCCCTTGAGCAAACCGGACGAAAGCGTGCGCTTGCCGTGTCCGATCGCAAAGCCCGGACGCAATACCTGTTCGAAAAATCCCTTGAGCAGTCCCGGCATGGCGCCGAGCCAGAGCGGAAACAGGATTACAATATGGTCGGCCCAGGCAATTGCGTCCTGTGCGGCTTTCACCTCGGCCGGCGTTGCGCCGTGCTCCCAGTCCGCGCTTGCGCGCAGCACGCCGATCCCTGCATGCGCGACCTCGATCGTCTTCACCTCGTGGCCGGCGTCGCGAGCCGCGGCGGCATAGGCAGCGGCCAGCGCGTGCACGAAACGCGTGCCATCCGGATCAGGGTGCCCGTCGATGACAAGTATCTTTGCCATGACGCGATCTAGGACGAAACTGCGGGCGGCGAATTGATCTTCCGCAAACAGGAACTAGGGGCGCCGTACGGCCAGCACTTCCAGACCGCTTTCGCGGATGCGCGCGATGGCTTCGCCAAGCGGTTCTTCGGCGACGGCCATATGATACGCGTTGGCATGCAGGAGCATGCTTTCGCCGGCATGGAAGCCGACATGTCCTTTCCAGAAGATCAGGTCGCCGCGCGCAAGCGTCTTCGCGTCACCGGAAAACTCGACCGGCTCGCCGATTTTCTGCTGCATGTCGCTGTCGCGCGGACACGCGCGGCCGGTGCTTTGCAGCGCAAGCTGCACGAGCCCCGAGCAGTCGAGCCCGGCCGAGGTCTTGCCGCCCCAGAGATAAGGCGTACCGAGAAAGCGCCGCGCTACCTCGACCGCGTCCTGCTCGCGGAAGTCCTGCTCCACAACATGCTGCCGCGGGACGAAGCCTCCGCCCGGCATGACGGAAAAATTCCGTTCTTCGCGGATCGCGGAGAATTCGGAGCCGAAGGAGAGCGAGGCAATCGGCGGCGCCTTGATGTCGGGCTTCGGAAAAATGAAGGTGCGCAGCGCGCGCACGCGATGCGTCGGCGCTGCCGCTTCTTTCACCAGCGCGTTCGAGGGCAGCCAGCCGACATAGCCGTCGCGCGAAAGCTGGCCCCAGGACCAGCCTTCTTCGGTCTCCTCGTAAACGACGACGCGCTCGCCGTGCAGCGCCTCGGTGTCGAGGGATGCGTCCGGCGCCGGCGCCTGACGCAGCGGTGCCGACACGTCGATCACCTGCATCGGCGTGCCATCGACATAGCGCGCGGCTTCGATGGTGCCGCGCAAGTGTGCCGCCGCCAGATCGGGACGCGCGGGTGTCACGCGCTTGTCGAACCCGCTCACCGCGGCAACTCCCGTGCCTTGGCGACGACAAGATCGCCGAGCCGCTCAACATAGAGTGCGCCCTTCACCGTACGCTGCACGACGACATTGCGACGATCCTTGGGATCGCGCCGCCGCTGCAACAGTTCCATGCGACCCATGGTATCCAGCGCGCGGGTAATCACCGGCTTGGTGACGTTGAGCTTCGCGGCAAGCCCCCGCACGGTATGCGGCGGCGGCTCAAGATAAACCGTGAGCAGGATCGTGATCTGGCGGGCCGAGAGGTCGCGGTCGTCGTCGCGCACGACTTCGTAGTTGAAGTCGTGCAGCAGTTGCAGCGCTTGCGACGGGCGGATCTCGACGGTCACGGCATTCTCGAAATTTCGTTTCGGAGCCGTATCATTCCAGCCGGGAGTGGATTTCGCAACCCTCAGGAATAGCGTTCGGTCAGAAGCGCAAACAGCGCGCGAACCGCATTGGCCTCGCCGCCTTCCGGCCGGCCGGGCCGCTCCCGCGGATTCCAGCCGAAGATATCGAGGTGCAGCCAGCTTTTGGCCGCGCCCGCAAACTTCGAAAGAAACAGCGCTGCGGTAATCGCGCCGCCATGCCCGCCGCCGACATTGTTGGTATCGGCAATCTTCGAGCCCAGCATCTCCATGTAAGGCTGCCAGAGCGGCAACCGCCACAGCGGATCGGCTTCGCGTTTTGCGTGCTTCTCCAACGCGGTCCACAACGCGTCGTCGTCGGTGAAAGCCGGCGGAATGTCGGGGCCGAGCGCCACGCGCGCCGCGCCGGTCAGGGTCGCAAAGTCGATGACGAGATCGGGCTTCTCCTCGCCGGCAAGCGTCAGCGCATCGGCCAGCACCAGACGGCCCTCCGCGTCGGTATTGCCAATCTCGACGGTAACGCCGCTGCGGCTTTTGAAGATGTCGCCGGGGCGAAACGCAATGCCCGAAATCGCGTTCTCGACCGCCGGCACGATGACGCGCAGCCGCACTTTCAGCTTCGCAGCCATGATCATGTGCGCGAGCGCAAGCGAAGCCGCGGCGCCGCCCATGTCCTTTTTCATCAAGAGCATCGCCGCATCCGGCTTGATGTCGAGCCCGCCGGTGTCGAAGCACACGCCCTTGCCGACCAGCGTCAGCTTCGGATGCGAAGGCTTGCCCCAGGTGAACTCAACGAGCCGCGGCGCGCGTTCGCTGCCCTGCCCGACCGCATAGACCAGCGGGAAATTCTTTTTCAGCAGGTCCTTGCCGACGACACTCGAAACCTTCGCGCCGTGCCGCTTGGCAAGCGAGCGGATCGCCGCTTCCAGTTCAGCGGGGCCCAGGTCATTCGCGGGCGTATTGACGAGATCGCGCGCGAGACAGACGCCTTCGGCAATCGACGAAACCTCGCGGCCGTCCACCCCTTCGGGCACGACGAGCCGCGGCATCTTCTTCTTCGCCGCGCGGTATTTGCCGAAGCGGTAAGCGCCGAGCACGAAGGCAAGCGTTGCGAGCCGCGCGTCACGCGGGGCGGCCGCAAATTTCCAGTCGCCTTGCGGGAGCAAGCCCGCGAGTTTTCCGGCGAGCATCGGATCGGCATGCCGGTCGCCGCGCTTGCCGAGGCCAAAGAGGCAGCCGCCGACGCCGCCTTTGGCGCCGCCCGGCACGAGCAGGAAGCGGCCCGACTCGGGACCGAAGCCCGCGGCATCCGCGAAGGCACGCGCTTCCGCCGGCAGCTGGTCCCGAACCGATTTCCAGCCCGCATCGTCCACACACCAGACCGGCAGAGCCCTGGCAGCGGAAGCGATCAGCACGGGAGACAGAGACTGTGACAAGCGGGCGTCCTTTCCTGATTCCGGTTCTCGTAACACGGGCAAAAAGGCCGAGAAAGCGCGGCTTAACGCGGCGTTAGGGTTAACCCTCTATTGCTCGGGCAAGCATTCCGGCGTGCAGCGCCGGGCTGCTGGCGGAGTATTCGTATGCAGTTTCTTCCCGCTTCTCCGAAACAGCGCCTGCGCGGCACCGTTTCGCGACTCGCATTGGTGGCAGCACTCGCGGCCTGTCTCGGCGCCTGCGCGGCCAAGCCCAACAAGGCGGACATCACCGGTTCGATCCAGAATCCGTTTCGTCCCGCCGACACCGACCCCCGCGCCGCCGTCACGCGGCTTGCGGAGGAATATCGGCAGCATCCGGCCAATCCCGAAATCGCCGTGTCCTATGCCCAGGCGCTGCGCCGCACCGAGCAACAGGCGCAGGCCGTCGCGGTGCTGCAACAGGCGACCATCAAGAACCCGACGCACAAGGGACTGCTCGCGGAATATGGCCGCGCGCTTGCCGAATCCGGCAGCCTGCAACAAGCGCTCGAAGTGCTCGGCCGCGCGCATACGCCCGACCAGCCAGACTGGCGCATCCTGAACGCGCAAGGCGCGATCCACGACCAGCTCGGCAACTACAAGGATGCGCGGCGCTACTACAACACCGCGCTGAAGATGGTGCCGGACGAGCCTGCGGTGCTTTCCAATCTCGGCCTCTCCTACATTCTCTCGAAGGAACTCAAGCAGGCCGAGATCACGCTGCGCCGTGCGGCGGCCAATCCGCGTGCGGAAAAGCGCGTGCGGCAGAACCTCGCGCTTTCGCTGGCGCTACAGGGCAAGTTCGAGGAAGCGGAGAAGATTGCGGCGGGCGACCTGCCGCCGGAAGAAGCCAGCGCCAACATCGCGGCACTTCGCGACATGATCCGCGACCAGGAGCAACGTCCGCGCACCACGCCGCGCCGCCGGTCCTGACCGGACCGGCAATCACGACGGAAACGAACAACGCCCGCGACCGTCGCGGGCGTTTTCTTATTTGATTTCCATCACCCGGATCGCGGCCGGGCCCATGATGACGACGAACAGCACCGGCAGGAAGAACA
>JAEZFA010000008.1 GCA_023417665.1 Pseudomonadota bacterium
CAAGTACCGTGCCGCTGCCGACGATGATCGCATCGCAGGTGGCGCGCAGGATATGCGCCTCGGCCATCGAAACCGGGCCGGAGATCCGCGCGGGCTTTCGTCCCGCAAGTCCGGTTTTGCCGTCCGCGGACACGGCGATCTTGAGCAGAATATGGGGACGACCGTCGCGTACGCGGCGGAAGTGACCGGCGTGGTCGATCTTCGCCTCGGCCGCACCGATGCCGACAATGGTGTCGATCCCGGCATCGCGAAGAATGCGGATGCCGTTCCCCGAAACCAGCGGATTGGGGTCCTCGATCGCGATCACCACCCGGCCGACCTTGGCCGCGACCAGCGCGTTCGCGCAAGGCGGCGTCTTCGACTGGTGCGCGCACGGCTCGAGTGTCACATAGACGGTCGCACCTTGCGCGGCTTCGCCCGCAATCTTCAGCGCCTCGGTCTCGGCATGCGGACGGCCGCCTTTCGCCGTGACGCCGCGCGCGATGATAACCGGCTCGGCGCCGTCGTTTCTCACCACCAGCGCGCCGACCGAGGGGTTGGGTGCCGCCATGCCCATATGGCGGCGGCCGAAGTTCAGTGCCGCCGCCATGAAACGGGCGTCGTCGTTTCCGGCAGACAGCATTGCTCTTGCGCGCGGCACCGCAGTCATTGCGCCGCCCTATTCCGCACCTTTGGGCCGCTCGCCGTCGGCAAGTTCGCCGAGCACGTCCTCGAAATCCTTCGGGTCACGGAAATTGCGGTAGACCGAAGCGAAGCGGACATAGGCGACGTCATCGAGCTGCTTCAGCCCGTCCATCACCATTTCGCCGATGGTTTCCGAATTGATCTCCTCATCGCCCTGGCTTTCAAGCCGGCGCACGATGCCGGACACCATCTGGTCGATGCGATCCGGTGCCACCGGGCGCTTGCGAAGCGCGATCTGCACCGAGCGCAGGAGCTTGTCGCGGTCGAACGGCGTGCGGCGGCCGTTGCGCTTCAACACCGTCAGTTCGCGCAGCTGCACGCGCTCGAAGGTCGTGAAGCGCTGGCCACATTGCGGACAGACGCGGCGGCGACGGATCGCGGCCGAATCCTCGGTCGGCCGCGAGTCCTTCACCTGCGTATCCGCGTTACCGCAAAACGGGCACCGCATTTCCTATGCCTTCGTCCTGAGCCTTCTTCACGAATAGACCGGGAACCGCTCGAGAAGCTTCGTCACCTTCTCGCGCACGGCCGCTTCGACCATCGAATCTTCCTCGACACCCTTCTGCGACAGCACGTTCAGCACTTCGGCAATGTAGTCGCCGACGAGTTGAAATTCCTTCACGCCGAAACCGCGCGTGGTGCAGGCCGGGCTGCCGAGCCGGACGCCGGACGTCACCGCCGGCTTCTCCGGATCGAACGGAATGCCGTTCTTGTTGCAGGTGATGTATGCGCGGCCGAGCGCGTTTTCCGAGATCTTGCCGGTGAGCCGCTTCGGCCGCAGGTCGACCAGCATGACGTGCGTATCGGTGCCGCCGGACACGATATCGAAGCCGTGCGCGCGGAGATTTTCCGCAAGCGCCTTGGCGTTCTCGACCACGTTCTTCGCATAGACTTTATAGGACGGCTGCAAGGCTTCGCCGAAAGCCACCGCCTTGCCGGCGATCACATGCATCAACGGCCCGCCCTGCAGACCCGGAAACACGGCCGAATTGATCTTCTTCGCCAGCGCCTCGTCGTTCGTAAGCACGAGACCGCCGCGCGGCCCGCGCAACGTCTTGTGCGTCGTCGCCGTCACGATATGCGCGTGCGGAAACGGCGAAGGATGCGCGCCGCCCGCAACGAGTCCGGCGAAATGCGCCATATCGACCATGAAGATTGCGCCGACTTCATCCGCGATCTTGCGGAAGCGCGCGAAATCGATCTGCCGCGGATAAGCCGAGCCGCCGGCGACGATCATCTTCGGCTGATTTTCTTTGGCGAGCTGTTCGACCGCATCATAGTCGATGCGGTGGTCGTCCGGCCGCACGCCGTAAGGCACCGCGTTGAACCATTTGCCCGACATGTTCACCGGCGAACCGTGGGTAAGATGGCCGCCCGCCGCGAGGTTGAGGCCGAGGAAGGTGTCGCCCGGCTTCATCACCGCCATGAAGGCGGCCTGGTTTGCCTGGCTTCCCGAATTCGGCTGCACGTTTGCGAACGCCGCGCCGAACAGTTTCTTGGCCCGCTCGATCGCAAGCGTTTCGACCTGATCGACCCACTCGCAGCCGCCGTAGTAGCGCTTGCCGGGATAGCCTTCGGCATATTTGTTCGTCAGCACCGAGCCCTGCGCCTCGAGCACCGCCTTGGAAACGATGTTCTCGGAGGCGATCAGCTCGATCTCGTGGCGTTGACGACCGAGTTCGCCCTGCACCGCGCCGAAGATTTCGGGATCGGTTTGTTCAAGCGTGGCGTTGAAAAAGCGGTTCGCATCGTTGCGATCCGCGATCGGATCGGTCGCAGGCATTGCTGGCCTCCTGGGCCTCTGGTTATGAACGCGCCCCGCCTAACATAGCCACCCCCCGAAAAGAAGCGCCGAGCGCGCCTAGCTCTTATCCATCGCAAGCCTGCGCCTGAGCTTGGCAATCGCCAGTTGTTCGAGTGTCTGCGGGCTGGCGCTTGCGGGACCCATGATGACGACCTCGACGCCGGTCGCGACATCGACCGCGGCAACGCGGACGACACTGCCGACAGGCCGCATTTCGACGATAACTTCGCCTTTGCCCGTGTTGGGCATGCCAGTCCCTCATGCCGCCGCATGGTCACCATGCGCATTCGCCAAGACGACCGCAAGCCCGGCTCCCAACGCGGCCTAAACCATTGGCGTCACGCACAAAATATGGGCTTCAACAGACCGGCCCCCGCACGTCTTATCGGACCAAAGTGATTCCTTGAGATTCGCCGGAGATTGCCCATGCCGGAAGCCGGCGGCACGAAATTCCCTGCCCGGAAGCTCCCCGCAATCCGTATCGCGCTTCCGGTGTTTCTCGCCTCGGCGTTGACTGGTTACGTCACCTTATACCTAGGCATTCTCCCCGGGCTCGCTGCCGCCGCTCTGCTCGCCTTTGTCGGCGCATGGATCGTCGACCGCAAATACGGTTCGATCACCGAGACCATTTCGCGCATCTCGAAGGGTGACCGCTTCGCAGAACTGCCTTCGGTATCGGACGGACCGACCTTCGAGAAACTCGCAGCAGCCGCGGAAGCCATGCGAAAGACGTTGCTCGATTCCGATGCGCTCGCGGCCGACCAGCGCTCGCGCCAGGACGAAGCCCGGCTGCGTCACGCGGGCCGGGTATTCTTCACGCGCAAGTTTCGCTCCGCCATCGACGAAGTGCTGTCCACCTTCGCCGCGGCCGGCGAAGAAATCCGCATCACCGCGCACGAACTGTCCGAACGAAATCTCCGCATGCGCGTGCAGGTATCGGACGCATCGGCGACGGCGACCTCTGCCGCACAGGATTCCGAGGCGGTCGCGGAATCCGCAAACCGGATGCTGTCTCTCCTCGAC
>JAEZFA010000016.1 GCA_023417665.1 Pseudomonadota bacterium
GAGCATCGTCGGACACAAGGATTTGCTGGCGCTGCCGAGGCCGTAACTCAGCGGCCCGGCAGCATCCGCTCCAGCACGCCATCCTTGCGGATCACATAATGAAATAGCGCCGCCCCGATATGCATGAGTGCGAGCGCGCCGACTGCGAACCCCATCAGCTTGTGACGCGCGAAGATAAAGTTCGCGGTGTCCTCGTTCTTCGTGAAGAAGGGCTGGATTTCAAACAGGCCGAAGAACGGCGTCGGTGCGCCGTAATACATGTTGGCAATCGCGCCGGAGATCGGCGTGAGAAACAGAAGCAAGTATAGCGCCCAGTGAGTGACGGTTCCGGCATAGCGGTAGAACGCAGGAATGTTGGGCTCCGGCGGGGCGCCGTTCACGATCCGGTAGATCAGGCGGACGGTCATCAGAAGCAGCACCGCCACGCCGAGCGACTTGTGGAAATTATAGAGATTGAACGGCGCGTTTTCGATATTCCCCATCACGATGCCGACCGGAATCGCGGTCAGCACCAAGAGCGCCACGATCCAGTGCAGGGACTTCGCAAAACCCGAGTATCCATGCTGGTAACTCTCCGGTGCGACCGACATTCTTTGTCTCCCGACAGGTGAAGAAGGACAGGCAACTAACCACGCGCAGCTTAGCACGGTTCCAAACAACGCGAAGGCCGGAGAGATCGTCAGTGCTGGAGGCGTACGAAAACGCTGTCTGTCGCGCCGCTCGCATCAATGACGGTCAGGCGTACAAACCCGGGGCCTGCCGGCTGCCAGAACGCGGCATTGCGGAATCCGGCTTGGCCGATCGGGCGTCCGTCCACCAGAAAGCGATAAGGCCCGTTACCGCCGGTCGTTTTGATGACCATTGGCTGCGGCGGCGCGAGCGGACCATCCCGCTCCAGCGCAAGCTCGGCGCCGTTCATGGGAAACGTGATCTTCAGCGGCGGTTCGTTTCGCACCGAACGCATGTCGCCGGGCGGCGTGAAGCGGCGGAGCGGCAGCGGCAGGCGCGCCGTGCTGGCGACAATTGCCCCTGCAGGTGCTGCAGGCAGCGGCTCCGTTCGCGGCGCGGCCCGGGCAAAAGCATCGAATAAAATGGGCGCGGCGACGGCGCGGCCGATCATACCGGGCACCGGCTGACCGTCAGGCCGGCCGACCCAAACCGAAATCGTATACTTGCCGTCGAAGCCGACGGCCCAGGCGTCGCGATAGCCATAGGAGGTACCGGTCTTGAATGCGATGCGGCCGAAGCCGGCATTCTCCGGCGGCGGTGCGCCGATCAGAATATTGCCGACATACCAGGAGGCGACGGGATCGAGCAGCCGGGTCCGGCGCGGCGTGTCATGGGGAACGTCCAGACGATGCACCAGCGGGAACGCATCGCCCCCGCGCGCGAGTGCGGTGTAGAGCACCGTGAGGTCCTCGAGCCGAAGGCCAAGACCGCCGAGGCCGATGGCAAGACCGGGAATTTCCCCTTGCGGCAGTTGCAGCACCGCGCCGCTTTGCTCGAGACGCGCATAAAGCCGTTGCGGTCCGACGGAGTCGAGCAGCGCCACCGCCGGCACATTCAGCGAAAGCTGCAACGCCTTGCGCAGCGTCACGGTGCCCTGAAAGGTGAGGTCAAAGTTTTCCGGCCGCCAAGCCCCGAACCGGGTCGGACGATCCTCGATCAGCGTTTCGGGGTGTGCGACACCGTCCTCGAAGGCAAGACCGTAAATGAAGGGCTTGAGCGCCGAGCCCGGCGAACGTACGCCGCGGGTCATGTCGATCCGCCCTGCCCGTTCGGTGTCGTTGAAATCGACCGAACCGACGCGCGCCAGCACATGACCGGTTTCGTTGTGGGCGACGAGGATCGCGAGCGAAACATTGGGCCCAAGACCGGTCAGCTTCTCCCGCGCGAGTTCTTCAAGCCGCTTCTGAACGGTCGCATCGATTGCGAGCTTGTGCAGCCGCTGCTTCGGAAATGCGGCAACCGCCGCCTCCGCGGCATGCGGGGCGATCTGCGGCAGTTCGCGGCGCCGGCGCGGCACGGCTTCTTCGCGGGCGCGATCGGCTTCGGCCATGGTGATGACGCCTGCCGTCAACATCCGGTCGATGACCCGGTTGCGCGCGCGCATCGCGACATCGGCGGCGCGATCCGGCCGGCGTACTTCCGGCGACTGCGGCAATGCGACAAGAAGTGCAGCCTCCCCGATCGTCAGCCGCGACGGCTCCTTGCCGAAATAGGCATAAGACGCCGCGCGCACGCCTTCGAGATTGCCGCCGAACGGCGCGAGCGTCAGATAGAGTTCGAGAATTTCCTGCTTCGAGAGCCGCGCTTCCAGCTGCATGGCGCGCACGATCTCGACGAGCTTGGCAAAAATCGTCCGGTGCTTGCGCGGTTCGATCAGCCGCGCAACCTGCATCGAAAGCGTCGAACCGCCCGAAACGATTTCGCCATTCGTAACCAGTTGATAGACCGCCCGCAGCATCGCGATCGGATCGGTCCCGATATGCGAATGAAAACGCCGATCCTCGTATGCGATCAGCATTTCGAGATAACGCCGATCGACCTGCGCCGGCGTTGCCGGCAGCCGCCAGCGTCCATCGGAAAGCGAGAACGGCCGCAGGAGCACGCCGTTGCGATCGACCACCTCGACCGAACGCATGACCTCCGGCGGCACGGGCGCCATCGCGCGGATCAACCCGACGGCAGCGAACGCGCCCGCAAGACTTGCGAGCGCGCCGATGCCGACGAGTTTGATGATCCGCGCCTTCTTCATCGCGAAGCCGGCTGCACTTCGACTTCACCCGCTTCGGTCCGCGCGAAGCGATCCGGCCGGTACATATCCTCGATGATCGCCGGTGGATGCGCATACTTCCCGGGCGAGACCGCGCGAACGATATAGGCCACCGTGATGATGCCCTTCTCGTTCGCGCGCCGGTCAAAGGCCGCGACGAAGCGATCGTCACGGAACTCGGTATGCGCCGCGTAGGTGGTCTGACCGATCCACTTCAGACCGCCGGTTTCGCCGCCGGCGACAATCCGCGGATTATCGATCTCGAAACCTGCCGGAAGATGATCGACCAGCAGGAGACGGCCCGCGACCTGCTCGGTCGGGTTGACGCGAAGCACGACAACCATGCGCTGGTTCTGCGTGACTTTCGTCGGATCGACCGGCGTGCCGTCCAGCGCGCGATAGGTACGCGCAATGCGGAAGCCTTTCTCCGCCGGCGGTTCGGCCGCCGTCGGCGCACCGCGAATGCCGATCACCACCTGCACCGGCCGGTCGCCGTTGTTCGCGATACGGATCGTCTTGCCCTGCAATTCGGCCGCACGGATGGTGCGGAAGTAATTGCCCTTGTGCGCGACACCGTCGATCGTCAGCGAAAGCTGCTGCGATTCCTTCACGAAGGCGCGGGCGGCCAGCACCATCCACGCATTCTCCTGCGTGCTGGTACTTGGCGTGACGCCGCGGGCGACTTCAAGCCGCGCAAGCGCGAGCCGCACGGTTTTCTCGGCTCCCGCTTCGGTCGCAAGCGCCACGATGCCGGCTGCGTCGCGCAGCGGCGAGCCGTAGTCGTCACGTCCTGCGACGGGAGCAAGCTGGTCTGCCGGCAGCGCGGTCAGCGCCGCGTTGAAGACCTTCTCGGCCCTGAGCTTGTCGCCCATCAACGACAGGGCCGCGGCAACCTGACCGCGCGAGAGCGCGGTGGTCAGGTCGTCGATCTTGGCATCCGCGAGGTAGCGCAGATCACCGACCGGAGCGACACCGTTGCGCGCGAGCACATAGAGCGCATAGGCGATTGCCTCGGTATTCTGCTCACCACCGCGGTTGCTGCCGAGCTGGACCGCATTGCGGAGCCGGTTCAGCGCGAGGCGGAACTGGTTCTCCGGCACGGTGAAGCCCTTCTCCCGCGCGCGGGTGAGGAAGTCGGTGACATAAGCGTGCAGCCAGGTGTCGGCCGCACTCGACGAACTCCAGAGACCAAACGCGCCTTCGGAGTTCTGACGCGCCAGCACCCGGGTGATCGACTCCTTGATGCGCTCATCAATGCTCTTGTCGAGCGCAAGCTGGCTCTCTTTCGCGAGATCATTGACATAGAGCAGCGGCAGCGCCCGGCTCGTGATCTGCTCGGAGCAGCCATAGGGATAACGGTCGAGCGCAAGCAAGAGCGACGGCACGTCGATCGCGTTCTGCGGCGAGACCGTGAGCGATACCGCACCCGTTCCCGGCACGACGTCGGCAAGCAGATTGGCGTCGATGACGATGCTCTCGCCGCGCGCAAGTTCGCGCACGGTGCGCCGCTCGATCGCCGGATAAGCCGGCCGCGTCAGCAGCGCATAATTCCGCTCGATCGAAAAACCCTTGGGTCCGGAAATCCGGATCGCGAGCGATGCCGGCCCGACGCCCTTTCCGATCAGCTC
Organism: Pseudomonadota bacterium; assembly: GCA_023417665.1. Classification (GTDB taxonomy): domain Bacteria; phylum Pseudomonadota; class Alphaproteobacteria; order Rhizobiales; family Xanthobacteraceae. The sequence goes on from JAEZFA010000016.1 coordinate 4,405, forward strand.
GAGCGTGAAGCCCGTGCGTGCGCCGGCTGCAAGGGTCAGCTTGCGGTTCGACGCCGACACTTCGGCTGCCCCTTGGGTGACGAGATCGACCTGATAGTCACCTGCCGGTCCTTCGACATTGGTGATGTCAAGCCGCAGGGTCGAGCGGTCGTTCGCCGCGAGGAATCGGGGCAACGTCGCCTGCACCACCACCTGATCGCGGATAATGACCTCGGACGCCGCGTGGCCGACCTTCTCCTCGCTCCAGGCAACCGCCATCACGCGCACGCTGCCGTCGAAGGCCGGAACGTCGAACGTGACGTTGGCCTTGCCGTCCTTGTCGACATTGACGATGCCGGAATAGAGCACGAGCGGCGCCTGTGACGGCGGATTGCCCGCCATCTCCATTGCATTGGCGTCACCACCGGTACGAATCCGGCCGCGAACGCCCTGCATGCCGTCGATCAATGCGCCGTAGAGATCGCGCACTTCACCGGCGAGGCGCCGCTGCCCGAGATAGTAGTTGTCGGGCGCGGGCGACTTGTAATTCGTCAGGTTGAGAATCCCGACATCGACCGCCGCGACCACGACGCGCGCGGTGCCGCCGGAAAGACCGGTGACGGTAACCGGTATGGTCCAGCTGGTATTTGGCCGGATCTGCTGCGGCAGTTCCAGTTTCACGCCGAGCGTCTTCGCAGCCCGCTCAACACCGAACCAGGCAACGCCAATCGCACGGCTCGGCATGCGGCTTTTCTGCACGTCGAGCGGACGATGATGGAAAGCGACGACATATGCGCCCGGTCCCCAGTCCGCGCCAACGCGGAAGGTTACGCGACCGCCATTGGCGCCGATCTGGGTCTGCTGGACGGCATGCACCTTGTCGCCCACCACCATGACCGTCGCGGCACCGTCGATGCGCGGCGACAGCGAAACCGTCATGGTGTCGCCGTCGTTATACTCGGTCTTGTCGAGCGACACTTCGAGACGGTCCGGAGTAACCGCGGAAGTCTCGCCGTAGAAGCCTGCGTCAAAGGCGAAGCTCGCCGCCGGCCCGGCCGGCTCGGCGGAGGTGACCTCCAGACGATAGCGTCCGTACGGGACATCGGCAGAAATCGTGACGGGCTTTTCCGCGGAAGCGTTCAGCGTCCCTTCCGCGACCTTGCGCGTCTGCCGCACCGGCTCGTAGTCCCATGAGCCGGAAACACGGTACCACTGGTAGCGCGTCTCGACGCGGTAGATCGCCCATTTGAGATTTTGCTTCGCGACGAGCTTGCCGGCCGGATCGGCCAGCACGACGTCGAACAACGCCTTCTCGCCATCACCGACGCGCGCCTTGAACTGCGGACGAATGCCGATCGCCGTTTCGTTCGCCGCAACCGGCACCACGATGCGCCGCTCGATGGCGCGGCCGCCGGGCTCCTGCATGCGGACGGTGATCTGCGCTTCGAGCGCGCGCGAGGTACGCGGCACGTCCGGCAGTTCGATCAAAAGATCGGCGTGACCTTTCGCGTCGGTCTTTGGCAGATCCGACAG
>JAEZFA010000132.1 GCA_023417665.1 Pseudomonadota bacterium
ATCACCGACGGCGAACGGCGGCTCGCGCAGTATCCGCATCAGCTTTCGGGCGGCATGCGGCAGCGCGTGATGATCGCGATCGGTCTTGCCTGCAAGCCCAAGCTTATCATCGCCGACGAACCGACGACGGCGCTCGACGTCACTATCCAGGCCCAGATTCTCGAACTGATGAAGAATCTGTCGCGCGAACTCGGCATCGCGCTCATCATCATCACGCATAATCTCGGCATCGTAGCTCGTTACGCCGACCGCGTGAACGTGATGTACGCGGCGCAGGTGATCGAGAAGGGATCGGCCGACGAAATCTTCCTGCAGCCCGGGCACCCTTATACGAATGGCCTGATGCGTTCGGTGCCGCGGCTGGACGAGCCGCGCGGTACGAAGCTGCAGACCATCGAAGGACTGCCGCCTGATTTGCGCATGCCTCCCGAAGGTTGCCGCTTTGCGGCGCGCTGTCCGCATCGCGTGGAAAAATGCTCGCTGCCGATCGATCTCATAAAGCTCGGCGGCGGCCACGAGGCGCGCTGTCATCGGGTCGATGAAATCATGTCGGGCGCGCTCAAGGTGGAATTTCCGAGCGGCAGTGCCGTCACCGCCGATGCGAAAAAATCCGACAAGCCGATTCTGGAAGTCGCCAATCTCAAGAAGTACTTCGGCGTGAAGGCCGCAGGCGCCGGCTTTTTCTCGAGCGAGATGGCGACCGTCCGAGCGGTCGACGACGTTTCCTTTGCGATTGCCGAGGGCGAAACGCTCGGGCTCGTGGGCGAGTCCGGCTGCGGCAAGACCACGGTCGGTCGCGTCGTGCTGCGGCTCGACGAGGCGACGGACGGGTCGATCCGTTTCAACGGCACGGACGTGACGCATCACAGCGGCCGCGAAATGCGCGGGCTGCGGCGCAAAATCCAGGTGATTTTCCAGGATCCGTATTCTTCGCTGAACCCGCGCATGACGGTCGGCGAGATCATCGCGGAGCCGCTGAAGGTCTATGGCATTGTTCCGGAGAAGAAAGCGCGGCTTGATCGCGTCGGCGAGTTGCTCAGCCAGGTCGGTCTCTTTCCCTACATGGCAGAGCGCTATCCGCACGAACTCTCCGGCGGTCAGCGTCAACGCGTAGGCATCGCGCGGGCACTTGCGCTCGAGCCTTCCCTGATCGTTTGCGACGAGCCGGTGTCGGCGCTCGACGTTTCAATTCAAGGGCAGGTGATCAACCTTTTGGAAGACCTGCAGCAACGCCTTGGCCTGACCTATCTCTTTATCGCGCACGACCTTGCGGTGGTCCGACATATCTCGGACCGCGTCGCCGTGATGTATCTCGGCAAGGTGATGGAGCTCGCGGACCGCGACGAAATCTACGCCAAGCCGCTGCATCCTTATACGAGGGCTCTACTCGACGCGGCGCCGATCCCGGATCCGCGCATCGAGCGCGCACGCGCGCCCCGCGCGCTGCGCGGCGAAATTCCGTCACCGTTGACCCCGCCATCGGGTTGCGTGTTCCATACCCGCTGTCCGATTGCGCTCGACGTTTGCAAACAACAGGTTCCGCAGGTGCGAGAGTTGAAAGCCGCGCACTTCGTCGCCTGTCATCGTGCAGAGGAAATTCTGGAGGATAAGGTTCTTCAAGGCGCCTGAAAAAGACGCTGCCAATAACAAGCCGTCAAAACAAAATAGGCTAATGGGAGGAAGAGGAATGAAGAAGCTAGTTTTGGGCCTTATGGGGGTGGCGGCCTTGTCGCTCGTCGCCATGCCAAAGGCCGACGCGCAACAGCCGAAGCGCGGAGGAAATTTCAACTTCGCGATCAGCGCGGAAACTCCGCAGTACGATTGCCACGGCAGCGACACCTACGCGACGCTGCATTTCTCGTCGCCGTTCTACTCGACGCTGCTGCGCTACAACCTCAAGAAGTTTCCTGAGGTCGAAGGCGATCTGGCGAAATCCTGGACCGTATCGCCCGACAAGAAGACCTACACGTTTACGCTCCACGACAACGTGAAGTTCCACGACGGCACGGCGATGACCTCGGAGGACATCAAGGCGACCTACGATCGCCTGCGCAATCCGCCCAAGGGTGTCGTTTCGACCCGCAGCGCGACCTTCGCGGACATCGAAAGCATCGAGACGCCGAATCCGACGACGGTTATCTTCAAGCTGAAGGCCGTGAACTCCTCGATGCTCGATCACTTCGCGAGCCCGTGGAACTGCGTCTATTCCGCGAAAGACCTTGCAGCCGATCCGACCGCGCCGCGTACCAAGATCAACGGCACCGGCCCGTTCACCTTCGTCGAGCATGTGAAGGGCAGCCACGTCGCGGGCAAGCGCAACGAGAGCTACTTCAAGAAGGGCTTGCCCTATCTCGATAGCTATCGCGGCATCTTCACGCTGCAGGCAGCGGCCATGCTGAACGCCCTGCAGGGCGGACAGGTGCTTGCGGAATTCCGCGGCGTCTCGCCGGCGGACCGCGATCGCATGGTCAAGGCGATGGGTGACAAGCTCCGGGTCGAGGAATCGAGCTGGACGCTGAACCTGCTCGTGCTGTTCAACACCGAAAAGCCGCCGTTCAACGACGTTCGGGTTCGCAAGGCGCTCCTCCTTGCAATCGACCGCTGGGGTGGCAGCAAGGGCCTGTCGCGTATTTCCACGCTCCGCGCCGTGGGCGGTGTCGTCCGTCCGGGTTCCCCGCTGGCAACGCCGGAAGCCGAGCTTGCGAAGCTTCCGGGCTTCGGTAAGGACATCAAGGCGGCTCGCGCCGAGGCGCGGCGTCTCCTGAAGGAAGCGGGCCACGAGAACCTGAAGTTCACGCTCTGGAACCGCAACCTCGCGATGCCTTACACGCCGGCCGGCATTTTCCTGGTCGACCAGTGGCGTCAGATCGGCGTGGAAGTCGAGCACAAGCAGTCCGATACGGCCCCGTACATCGCGGCCATGCGGAGTGGCAACTACGAAGTGGCGATCGACTTCTCGAACCTCTTCAACGACGACCCGACGCTGTCGCTGACGAAGTTCCTGTCCGCGAGCAAGAACCCGCTGAACCTTGCGCGCTATGACGATCCGGAGATCGACCGGCTCTATGAACTGCAGCTTCGCGAAGGTGACCTGAACAAGCGCCGTGCGCATATTCAGGCGCTGGAGAAGCGGCTGTTTGAACAGGCCTATCAGCAGCCGATCCTGTGGTGGCACCGCATCGTGCTGAGCCACAAGACGGTGATGGGCTGGAAAATGTCGCCGAGCCACAACCTCGGTCAGGATCTGGCTGAAGTCTGGCTTAACCAGTAACGGAAAGGATCGCGGCCCGGCGTAAGGC
>JAEZFA010000161.1 GCA_023417665.1 Pseudomonadota bacterium
CATCCATCCCGAGGGCTACCTCTTCATCGGGATTTTCGCGGCGGCTTCGCTTGTTCTTTTCCTGATCTGGCGGCCGCTCGGCTGGCTCGGCGTGGTACTGACGCTCTGGTGCGTCTATTTCTTTCGCGATCCGGTCCGCGTTACGCCGGTGCGGGACGGCCTCGTGATCGCGCCCGCCGACGGCAAGATTTCCGCCGTGGCAATGGTCGTGCCGCCGGCCGAACTTGGCCTCGGCCCGGACGCTATTCCGCGTGTTTCGATCTTCATGAGCGTCTTCGACGTGCATGTGAACCGCAGCCCGGTGTCGGGCGAGGTCGAGCGTATCGTCTATCGCCCGGGCAAGTTCGTGAACGCCGATCTCGACAAGGCGAGCGAGGACAACGAGCGCAACGGGCTTGTGATCCGCACGCCCTCGGGCCGTTATGGCGTCGTTCAGATCGCGGGACTGGTGGCCCGGCGCATCGTCTGCTTCGTCAAGGAAGGCCAGCTCGTTGCCGCCGGCGAACGCTTCGGCCTCATCCGCTTCGGTTCTCGCGTCGATGTCTACCTGCCGGCCGGCACCAAGCCGCTGGTCGCGGTGGGCCAGTATGCGCTGGGGGGTGAGACCATCATCGCCGATCTTGCCGCGACCGCCGGCGAACCTGCATTTCGCGCTGCGTAACTAAACCGGGAACTCGCCCTTCATTTGGCGCGTTTTCGGGCTTATTCTGTGGATGCCATGGACAGATTGTTCCCATCCTTCGAACCCGGCGACGAGAACCCCCGCAAGCGCTTCCGGAAAATTCCGATCCGCGCGCTTCTGCCCAATCTCGTCACGCTGCTTGCGCTGTGTCTCGGCCTGACCGCTATCCGCATGGCGATCGAAGGCCGCATCGACCTCGCGGTCGCCGGCATCGTGCTTGCCGCGATCCTCGACGGGGTGGACGGGCGTCTCGCGCGCTATCTGCAGGCTCAGTCCCGCTTCGGTGCCGAGCTCGACTCGCTCGCCGATTTTATGAACTTCGGCTGCGCGCCGGCACTCATTCTGTTTTTTTGGGGCCTGGGACCGCTGAAGACGCTCGGCTGGGTGATCATGCTGGTCTTCGCGCTCTGCGCGGCGCTGCGTCTCGCGCGCTTTAATGTGATGCTCGACGACCCGAACCGTCCCGCGTTCGCCGGCAATTTCTTCGTCGGCATGCCGGCCCCCGCGGCCGCCGTGGTCGTGCTGCTTCCTGTCTATCTCGAGATGCTCGGCGTGCCGCGGACCTCGATCAGTCCGGTGCTCTACCTGATCTTCGCGCTCGCGATCGCGATCCTGATGGTGTCGAAGGTTCCGACCTGGTCGGGCAAGAAACTGAGCGCGCGGGTGCCGCGAGAATATGTGCTGCCGATCCTGGTGCTGGTCGTGCTCTTCGTCGCGATGCTGCTGAGCTATCCGTGGGAGCTTTTGACCGTTACCGTGCTCGCTTATCTCGGCACGATCCCGCTGGCGTTCATGCACTACCGGCGGCTCGAGAAGGCGCATGTCCTGTCCGCGGGCGGCCTGATGGCAGCCCCGCACGACCAGGAACAGCGCCCCGACCGCTTGAACTGAGCGGTTCGACCCAGGGTTTCGAGGATTTTCTAGCGGCGCAGATGGGTGAGGGCGGTGAGGCGCTCGCTCAGGCTCGACTCCGGAAAACGGGTTCGCAGGAATTTCAGGGCTTCGGCATCCGAGCGTGGCCGGATTGCGAAAAGCATCACCTGCATCCGGCGAAGCAGCGGTGAGACATCGTCCGGCGCAAGCGCCGGAGCCGCTTCGATGAACTGAAGGTTCGAGAGTGTCGCCATTGCTTGCCCAATCCCTTGGGCGCGAGCTTTGTTCGCACCTGCGAGAAATGCTCTGCGCAAATCGTTAACGGCGGGTTAACCCGCAAGTTCCATCTGGAATAAAAGATCGAAACGCCGGAACTTCTGCGGCGAGTCGCCCGATACCCTACTTTCGGTCGTTGCCAATCTCTCCGGACGCGAGCTATCCGTCCCGTTACCGTTCGGTTTCCTTGGGGAAGGGGCCGGGGGTCAGGTAAAAAAAGCGACTGAAGATCGCTACGGACAAGAAGAAAGTCCCTGATAGGGTGGAGATGTCAAAGCCAGAGCGAACCGACCTGCCCGGGCCGTTGCACCGGGTGCTTTATCGCTTAGCGGTTTGGTTTGCTTATGCGGGCGGGGTTGTCGTCGCCGCCCTCGGGCTGATGTCCGCCGTTCACATCATTGGCTTGTGGATGTTCTCGGCGCCGATCCGTGGCGACTTTGAACTCGTGGAGTTCGGCATCGCCATCGCCGGTGCGCTTTTCATCCCGTACTGCCAGGCTGCCCGCGGGCACATCGTCGTCGATTTCTTTACGCAGAAGGCAAGCCCGCGGACGATCGCGACGCTCGATGCGTTTGGTGCCTGTCTCATGGCGCTCGTCTTCTTCCTGATTGGCTGGCGGACTGCGATTGCAGTTTTCAGCATCTACAGTTCGGGCGAGACGACCACGCTTCGCGAATTGCCGATCTGGATTGCTTACGCGCTGATGACTCCCGGATTTCTGCTCGCGGGTCTGATTGCGCTCGCGCAGGGCTTGGGATTGATGCCAGCGGACGCCGACCAAGCTGGAGTCGAAATCAAGTGAACAACATCGAGTTTGCACTCGCTATCATCGGCGGCATGCTCGCGTTGATCGCGATCCGCGTGCCGATCGGCGGTGCGATGTTCATCGCCGGCGCCATCGGCTACTGGTACAAGGTCGGCGACATCGCACTTCTGAATTATCTGAAGGGGCTCGCCTGGGCGCGTTTTTCGACCTACGACCTTTCCGTCATTCCGCTCTTTCTGTTGATGGGGCAGTTCGCGGCAGCGGCCGGTATTTCGACGCGGCTGTTCCACGCCGCAAACGCGATGATTGGCCATTTTAAGGGCGGCGTTGCGCAGGCGGCCGTGCTCGCCTGTGCCGCTTTCGGTTCGATCTGCGGTTCTTCCGTTGCGACGACTGCCACCATGAGTCAGGTCGCGCTGCCGGAAATGAAGCGATTGAAATACTCCGATCGAATCTCGACCGGCACGCTTGCCATCGGCGGCACGATGGGAATTCTCATCCCGCCCTCCGTTATTCTGATCATCTACGCGCTGCTGGCCGAGCAGAACATCGTCAAGCTGTTCGCAGCGGCCTTCATTCCCGGCATCATCGCGACCGTAGGCTATCTGACGGTTCTCGCAGTTTATGTGCGGTTTGTGCCCGGCCACGCTTCCGATCAGCCGCGTTATTCTTGGGCGGCGCGGAGACGCGCGCTTTACGATGCTGCGCCGATTGGCTTGATTTTCCTGCTGCTGTTTGTCGGCATATACGGCGGCTTCTTCACGGCGACCCAGGGAGCGGCAATCGGTACGGTTGCGACACTCGCGGTGGCGTTCTGGATGAAGTATCGCGCGGTTACCTTGAAGAAGCCGGAGTTGGGCGGCATCGGGGTTGGCGAAGCAATACGCAGCGTGCTTCCCGCAGCGCAGGCCACGGCGATGATCTTCATGGTGCTGCTGGGTGCGGCCATGATGAATACCGCGCTTGCCGTGACGCAGGTGCCAAACACGCTGGCCGAATGGGTTTCGGAATCGGGCTATCCGCCGCTTCTGATCGTGGCCGGCTTTCTCGCAATTTTCATTGTGCTTGCGTCGGTGCTTGATGAACTCGCTCTGATGCTGCTTTTGCTGCCGATCCTGCTGCCGAGCATTCTGGCGCTGGATCTGTTCGGCCTGACGACCGAATACAAGGCCATCTGGTTCGGCATTCTGATGCTGACCGTGATCGAGATGGGGTTGATCGCGCCGCCGATAGGATTGAACGTTTACGTCGTCGCCAACATTGCGCGCAACGTGCGTATCGGCGAGATTTACCGCGGTATCATGCCGTTCCTGATTTCCGACTTTCTGCGCGTAGTGTTGCTGCTTCTGATACCGCAGATTACGCTTGCCGGTGTATGGTTGTATGAATGGGCCGATGCGCTACAGCGGGCCGCTCGATGACCGCCGCCGGAAAAGGCCATGAAGCATTCCGCGTCCGCCGCTTTAGCTGACGCGCCATAAAACTGAAACGAGGAGGGAGAATAAAAAATGAAACTGCTGACGAAATTAAGCGCAGCGGCGATCGTCGTTGCCGCCTTCGCGGCCTCCGGCAGCGAAGTCATGGCGCAGACCGTGACACTGCGTGTGCATCAGTTCCTGCCGGCGCCCGCTCCTGTGCCGCGCAACTTCATCGCTCCCTGGGCGAAGAAGATCGAGGAAGAATCGAAGGGCCGCATCAAGGTCGAACTCTATCCTTCGATGCAGCTTGGCGGCACGCCGCCGCAGCTGTTCGATCAGGTGAAGGACGGCGTGGTCGATATCGTCTGGACGCTGCCGGGCTATACGCCGGGCCGCTTCCCGAAGACCGAGGCGCTGGAATTGCCGTTCATCGCCGGCAATGCCGAACAGACCAGCCAGGCTGCCTGGGAATATTACGAGAAGCACCTGAAGGACGAGTTCAAGGACGTGAAGATCATCGCCGTGCATACGCACGGTCCCGGTCTCATTCACGCCAAGGGCAACGGTGTCCGCAAGCTCGAGGACATGAAGGGTCTTCGCGTTCGTGGCCCGTCGCGCGTCGTCAACCGCCTCATCGAAGCGCTCGGCGCAACCCCGGTCGGCATGCCCGTTCCGGCGATGCCTGAAAACCTTTCGAAGGGCGTGATCGACGGCACAGTCGTGCCGTGGGAAGTCACCGCGCCGCTGCGCGTGTCTGAACTCGTCAACACGCACACGACCTTCTCCGGCAACCGCTCGCTTTACGTCGCGGCCTTCATCTTCGCGATGAACAAGGCGAAGTATGACAGCCTGCCGGCCGACCTCAAGAAGGTGATCGACGACAACTCCGGTCTTGCCACCTCGAAGTGGGTCGGCAAGGTGATGGACGACGGCGATGCGCCGGGTCTTGCTGCTGCGCAGAAGCGTAACAATACGATCGTCACGCTCGATGCGAAGGAAACGCAGCGCTGGAAGGATGCTGCGAAGCCGGTGATCGCTGCCTGGGCCGCTGAAATGAAGGGCAAGGGCATCGACGGCGAAGCGCTGATCAAGGACGTCGAAGCACTCGTCGTCAAATACGCCGGCGCGCCGAAGTAAAAATCGGACCGCTTGCAAAATTGGAAACCCGCCGCATGATCGCGGCGGGTTTTTTCTTTTCGAGGAGTGTTGTTCGGTGCGGATGAAAGACAAGATCGTGCTGATTACCGGTGCGGCCGGGACCATCGGCAATGCAATCGCGCGGATGGTCGAGGGCGAGGGCGGCAATGCGATCCGCACCGATCTGCCATCGCACCCGGCGCAGGATTTCGCGCTCGACGTGACCGATGAAGAGAACTGGAAATCGGTTTCGGCGGCAATCGGGAAGACGCAGGGCAGGCTGGACGGCCTCGTCAATTCCGCCGGCATCGCCTCCCTCGGCACCATCGAGAGCGAGGACTTCGCGTCCTACCGGCGAACCATGGCCGTCAACGTGGATGGCACTTGGCTCGGCTGCAAATATGCCATGCCGCTCCTGAAAGTGCGTGGCGGCTCGATCGTCAATCTGTCGTCCGTTTCCGGCCTCGTCGCCGGGCACAATCTTGCGTCCTACAATGCCTCCAAAGGGGCGGTGCGGCTGCTCTCGAAGTCGGTGGCGCTTTATGGCGCGCGCCTGAAGCCGCAGGTGCGCTCGAACTCGGTGCATCCCACCTTTGTCGAGGGCGCAATGGTGGAAGCCATGCTTGCGAACGTGAAGTCTCGCGACGCTGCGCGCGAGCGCATGACGGCCGATGTGCCGCTCGCCCGTTTCGCCAGACCCGAAGAGGTAGCGAACCTGGCGGTTTTTCTGCTATCGGATGAGAGCGCTTTCATCACGGGCGCGGAAATCCCCATCGACGGCGGGCTGACCGCGCGCTGACCCTTAGAAAACGAACCGGCGAAATAAACGCTGCCTTGCAGGAGAGGAACTATATGGCTTCGCAGATGCTCGACCCGAAAACCCTGACCGTGCTGGTAACCGGCGCAACCTCCGGCTTTGGCGCCGCGACCGCGCGTCGCTTCGCGCAGGCGGGTGCGAAAGTGATCGGCACCGGCCGCCGTCAGGATCGTCTCGATGCCCTGAAGAAAGAACTCGGCGCGAACTGCCATACGCTGAATTTCGACGTGACCGACAACAAGGCCACCATCAAGGCGCTGGAATCGCTGCCTGCCGATTTCGCGAGGATCAACGTCGTGGTCGCGAACGCCGGTGGTGCCATCGGCCTCGAGCCCGCGCACGAAGCCAAGATCGAAGACTGGGACCAGATGATCGCGATGAACGTGAACGGTCTGGTCTATACCATCCGCAACACCTTGCCCGGCATGGTCGAGCGTGACGAGGGACATGTCGTCGTCATCAGCTCCGTCGCCGGCAACTATTCCTATCCGGGCGGCAACGTCTATGGTGCGACCAAGGCTTTCGTGACGCGCTTTGCCTTGAACCTGCGCAGCGACCTTCTCGGCAAGAACGTGCGCGTGACCTCGGTGGAGCCGGGCCTTGCCGAAACCGAATTCTCGGTGGTTCGCTTCAAGGGCGATAAAGCCAAGGCCGACGCGGTCTACAAGGGCGTGAAGCCGATGGTTGCCGACGACATTGCCGAGCAGGTTTTCTTCGTCTGCACCATGCCGCGCCACGTGAACATCAACCGCATCGAAGCCATGGCGACCATGCAGGCCTGGGCGCCGTTTGCAATCAAGCGCGACGCCTGAGCGGCAAGGCACGAAAAGCAAAAAGCCCGCGGAGCGATCCGCGGGCTTTTTTTTTATTTCTTCATCGAAGCCGGTTGCGGCATCAGATCGTAAGGATGCTTCCAGCCGGGCATCGCCTTGAATTTTTCGCGCCATGCGTGAATGGCGGGAAACTTGTTCTCTATCTCGAAGCCGTGCTCCTCGTCGGAATAATAGAGATACCCGAGCATGGAAATGTCCGCGATCGTCGGGTTGTTGCCGGCAAGATAGGGCTGCGTCGCCAGGTGCTTCTCTACGATTTCTAGGTTCGCGAGCGCGCGGCCGCGCAGGAATTCGACGACCACCGGGTTCGGGTCCTTGAAGAAATTCCGGAAGAAGCGGTGCGTGGCGAGGAAGTTCGTCACCTTGTGGTTGTCGAACAAAATCCAGCGCAGCACTTCGAGCTTTTCGTCTTCGCCCTGCGGCTTGAACTTGCCGGTCAGGTCCGAGAGATAGGTCAGGATCACGCCCGACTGCGTGAGCTTGCGGCCCTTATGCTCGAGCACCGGCGCCTCGCCCATCTCGTTCACGTTCGTCCGGTATTCGGGCGAGCGCGTTTCGCCGGCGAAGAAGTCGACCGCAACCGGCTCCCAGTCCGCCCCGATCAGGTTGAGATAGAGCGCGACCTTGTAGGAGTTGCCGGACTGGGCGAAGCAATAGAGCTTGTACTCGGGCATGCTTCTCTCACTTCATCGTGGGGATCGTGAATTCCGCGCCGCCCTTGATGCCGGAGGGCCAGCGCGAGGTAACGGTCTTGGTCTTCGTGTAGAAGCGCACCGAATCCGGCCCGTGCTGGTTGAGGTCGCCGAAGCCCGAGCGCTTCCAGCCGCCGAAGGTGTGATAGGCGAGCGGCACCGGAATCGCGAAGTTGATGCCGACCATGCCGACATTCACCTTGCTCGCGAAATCGCGTGCGGCGTCGCCGTCGCGCGTGAAGATCGCAACGCCGTTGCCGAATTCATGGTCGTTCGCGAGCTTGAGACCTTCGTCGTAGTCTTTCGCGCGGACCACCGAAAGCACGGGGCCGAAAATCTCTTCCTTGTAGATGCGCATGTCCGGCGTCACTTCGTCGAACAGGCAGCCGCCCATATAGAAGCCCTTCTCGTATCCCTGCATCTTGAAGCCGCGGCCGTCGACCTTCAGCTTGGCGCCTTCCTGGATGCCGATTTCGACGTAGTTCTTCACTTTCTCGAGGTGCGCGCGCGTCACGAGCGGCGGAATGTCCGCGCCGGCATCGGTGGACGGACCGATCTTGAGGCTCTCGACCCGCGGGATGAGCTTCTCCACCAGCCGGTCCGCGGTTTCCTTGCCCACGGGCACGGCAACCGAAATCGCCATGCAGCGCTCGCCGGCCGAGCCGTAGCCCGCGCCGATCAGCGCGTCGACGGCCTGATCCATGTCGGCGTCCGGCATCACGATCATGTGGTTCTTGGCGCCGCCGAAGCACTGCACGCGCTTCCCGCTCGCGGTACCGCGCGTATAGATGTATTCGGCAATCGGCGTGGAGCCGACGAAGCCGATCGCGCGGATGTCCGGGTCGTCCAGGATCGCATCGACCGCTTCCTTGTCGCCGTTGACGACATTGAGCACGCCGGCAGGCAGTCCCGCTTCCAGCATCAGCTCCGCGAGCCGCATCGGCACGCCCGGATCGCGCTCGGAAGGCTTCAGGATGAAGGCATTGCCGCAGGCGATCGCCGGCGCGAATTTCCACATCGGGATCATCGCCGGAAAGTTGAACGGCGTAATGCCCGCGACCACGCCGAGCGGCTGGCGCATCGAATAGATGTCGATGCTCGGGCCGGCCCCGTCCGAGAACTCGCCCTTCATCAGATGAGGAATGCCGCAGGCAAATTCGACCACCTCGACGCCGCGCTGGATGTCGCCCTTGGCATCGGCGACCGTCTTGCCGTGCTCGCGGGCGAGCATGTCGGCGAGCGCGTCGGTTTCCTTGGCGATCAGTTCGAGAAACTTGAACAGCACCCGCGCGCGCCGCTGCGGGTTGGTCGCGGCCCAGCCGGGCTGCGCGGCCCTGGCGTTCTCGACGGCGGCGCGAACCTCTGCCTTGGTCGCCAGCGCGACCTTCCCGATGATGTCGCCGGTCATCGGCTGGAAGACATCGCCGGTGCGGCCAGATGTCCCCTTAACATGCTTACCGCCGATGAAATGACCGATCTCGCGCATCGCGTATTCCTCCTGAAAGTGCAGCGTTTTCCGCCGTTTTGGTCCGTTCTTAACGGTCCCTTAGCATTGTCCTAGCGTAGCGTCCGGTCCCGCGAAAGGCCGCAGATGACAAAGGATCGGTGCGGGATATCCCGTCATTTAACGCCTTCTTAGGCGCGCGTCGCTAACCATCGGACGCAAGAGAGTATTGCGGCTCCAGAATGGGAGCCCGCGCGTAACGGGAGAACCCTGATGGATCTGGCAACAGGCATCGGCCTGATTTTTGGGTCGATTATCGTCGTCGCGCTGATCCTGATGGGAGGCGATCTCGGGACCTTCGTGGACTCGCACGCCGCGATCGTGATTTTCGGCGGTTCGGCCGCCGCGACGCTGATCCGCTTTCCGCTGTCCTCGATGATGCACGGGCTGCCGCTCGGTGCGAAATATGCCTTCACCATGCGCCGCATGACGCAGCTCGAACTCGTCGACGAGATCGCGCGTCTTGCCGAGGTTGCGCGCAAGTCCGGTCCGCTCGGTCTGGAAAAGGAAGAAGTGGAAGACCCGTTTCTTGCCAAGGGCGTTCGTTACGTCGCCGACGGCTACGACTCCGCCTTCATCCGCGACGCGATGGAGCGCGAGCGCGAAACCTTCTTCATGCATCTCGACGAAGGCCAGAAGATTTACCGCGCCATCGGCGACTGCGCACCGGCCTTCGGCATGGTCGGCACGCTGATCGGCATGGTGCAGATGTTCGCGAACATGTCCGATCCCTCCAAGCTCGGTCCTTACATGGCGATCGCGCTGCTCGCGACGCTTTACGGCGCGGTGCTTGCCAACCTGGTCTGTCTGCCAATTGCCGACAAGCTCCAGGTCAAGCTGCACGACGAGGAAACCAACCGCACGCTCATCATCGACGGCGTGCTGATGATCCGCGAGGCCAAGAGCCCGGCAATCGTGCGCGAGATGCTGGTGGCCTATCTGCCGGAACGGCATCACCAGCAGCCGGAGGCCGTGCCCGCCTGATCGCGGGCAGGCTAGGGAACGGGTTCGGGTATGGCGGTCAAGCGCAGACACGGCGGAGGCCACGGTGGCGGTCACGGCTGGTTCGTAACCTTCGCCGATCTGATGGCGCTCATGATGGCCTTCTTCGTCATGATCGCGGCCTATTCGACCATGGACAAGGAGAAGATGAAGCTGATGACCGGCTCGATGCGCGATGCCTTCGGCACGCAGCGCGACAACCGGTTTACCGGCATGGTTGAAGTCGACGGCCTGCCGACACGGCCGAAACTGCAGAACGCAAAGAAGAATCTTCGCCCCGAGGAAACCAGCGAAACGCCGGGCAAGGACGAGCAGGACAACGATCTCGTGCAGGGCCTGAAGGCGATCAAGGATCGCCAGTTTGCGCTCGCCGCGGCGAGCCTGCGCCAGGCGTTGCAGGATCTGCCGGAGATCGCCGAACTCTCGAAGCACATTCTCTTCACCGAGACCAAGGAAGGCCTGAACCTCGAAATCGTGGATCAGGACGGCCGCTCGATGTTCCCCGAAGGCGCGAAGGAGCCTTACGAGCGGACCCGCAGGCTGCTGGTGAAGATCGCGGAGACTATCCGCGCCATGCCGAACCGCGTCATCATCACGGGTCACACCGCGGCGCTGCGCACGCCGCCCAAGGGCGACTACGGCTCGTTCGATCTTTCCGCCGACCGCGCCAATGCCGTCCGCGCCATTCTGCAGGCCGCCGGCGTACGCGCGCAGCAGATCGGGATGGTCGCGGGCCGCGCCGACAGCGACCCGCTGTTCCCGGAAGACCCCTATATGGCCGCCAACCGGCGGGTAACGATCACGCTGATGAAAGAAGCGCCGGTCGCGCCGCCCAATCTGCGTCCGTGAACGCTTGACCCCGCGGCTGCGCCGACGCATCTAGGCGCACTCCCGATGGAGCGTGCCGCAATGTCTGACCCCGCAGTGGAAGACCTCACGGTAGAGCAGGTGAAAGCCGGCATCGAAGACGGTTCGATCCTGCTGGTCGACGTCCGCGAGCCCAACGAGCTCGAAGCCGAGCGCATTCCCGGCGCCGTCGATTTTCCGCTCTCCACTTTCGATCCCGCGGCGTTGCCCGATCCGGAAGGAAAGAGGCTGGTCTTTTCCTGCCGCTCCGGCCGCCGCTCGGTGACGGCAAGCAAGGCCGCGCAGGCCGCCGGGCTGTCCTATGGCGCTCATATGGCTGGCGGGATTCTTGCCTGGAAGGCCGCAGGTTTCGACACCGAAACCGGCTGACACCGGGGCAGCTTCCCGCGGTTGAGAAGTCCGCGATTGCCGACTACGTTCCCCGCGAATTTTGCCGAGGAGAGGCCTGCAATGTACGCCCGGATTTTCGTAGTGACGGCATTCGTGCTGGCGGCACTGGCCGCAGCAATGATTGCGCCGGCTGCAGTCGCGCAGGAGCGCGTCGTGAATGTCTACAACTGGTCGGATTATATCGATCCGAAGGTGCTCGAGGACTTCACGAAGGAAACCGGCATCAAGGTCCGCTACGACACGTTCGACTCCAACGAGATCGTCGAAGCGAAGTTGCTCGCGGGAAAAACCGGCTACGACGTCGTGGTGCCCGGATCGACCGTGCTGCGCCGGCTGATTTCGGTCGGCCTGTTTCAGAAGCTCGACAAGTCGAAGATCCCGAACCTGCAATATGCCTGGCCGGAGATCACGCAACGTCTGGCGGCATACGACCCTGGCAACGACTATGCCGTGAACTACATGTGGGGCACGACCGGCATCGGCTACAACGTCGCGAAGGTGAAGGAACGCCTTGGCGACGTTGCGGTCGATAGCTGGGACATATTCTTCAAGCCGGAAAATCTTGAAAAGTTGCGCAGCTGCGGCGTGCATGTGCTGGATACGGCCGAGGAGTTGCTGCCTGCCGCGCTGAAATATCTCGGCCTCGACCCGGATTCGAAGAACGCCGCGGAGATCGAGAAGGCCGGCGCGCTGCTCCTGAAACTCCGGCCGAACATTCAGAAATTTCATTCGTCGGAATATCTGAACGCGCTCGCCAACGGCGAAATTTGCCTCGTGGTCGGCTGGTCGGGCGATGTGTTCCAGGCCAAGGCCCGCGCGAAGGAAGCCGCCGAAAAGACCGGCAAGCCGGTCGTCGACATCGACTACATCGTGCCGAAGGAAGGCGCGCAGATCTGGTTCGATTCCTTCTCGATCCCGAAGGATGCGCCGAATCCGGAAGCGGCCTACGCCTTCATCAACTTCATGATGCGGCCCGACATTGCCGCGCGCAACACGAACTTCGTTGCCTATGCGAGCGGAAACCTCGCCGCGCAAAAGTCGATCGATAAGGAAATTCTCGACAACCCGGCGATCTATCCGTCCGCCGAGGTGTTCAAGCGGCTCTATACGGTGACGCCTTATCCGCCGCAGTTGCAGCGGACGGTTACGCGGGTCTGGACGCGGGTGAAAACCGGGCGATAGCGCTTTACCGCCAGCGGCGGTGCAGCCAGAGCCATTGCTCGGGATATTCGCGAACCCAGCCCTCGAACACGTCGGAAATTTTCTGCGTCGCCGTCTTGATGTCGATCTTGCCTTCGGCGTCGCGCGGCAATTGCAGCTCTTCGGTCAGTTCCAGCCTGAAGCGATTGCCGGGAAGGCGGATCGCACGGACCGCGTGGACCGGGCAGTCCACGTTGCGCGCAAGCCGCGCGGGCAGGGGACTGGCCCGCGTCGCGCGCCCGAACATCGTGACCTCGATGCCGCTGCTGAAATACTGGTCGACGACCAGCCCGAGATGACGGCCTTCTTGCAGCACGCTCGTCATCGTGAAGACGGAATGCTTGTTCGAACTGATCAGCTCCGCCATCACTCCGGTGCGGGTTTCGCGCACCAGTTCGGCAAAGCCGCGATTGGCCGGCGGCTTGAACACCACCGCGGTATCGAGGCCGTGCGCCGCGGCCGCGACGGCAGGAAGCTCCCAGTTCGCAAGATGCGCGGAAACGAAGATTGCCGGCTTTCCGTCGTCGCGAAGCTGGTTATAGAGCTCCATGGTGCGCGGAGTGAATTCGATCCGGCCGACATTGGGCCGTTCCGGATCGAAGTCCCACATTTTTTGCAGATGCACGAATTCGCCCGCGACCCGGCCGAGATTTTCCCAGACCCCGCGCACGATCTCCTCGATTTCTTCCGTGGATTTTTCCGGGAAGGCGGCGACGAGGTTTCTGCGCGCGATCTTCGAGTTAGGCAGCAGGGGGCCGAGCCGCCGCGCCGTTCTTCCTGCGAGGTTCGAGGACCGGTCGGGGCCGAGCAGCCGCAGCAGCGCGATGATGGCTCGCACCAGAAGCGTAACGATGAAATCGCGCAGCCAGCCGAGCGGCCATAACAGCCATTCGACGGAACGATAGGCCTTCTCCACCCAAGGATATTTCAAGCGCCAGTATTTGAGCTTGATCTTGAACGGAACGCCCATGGTCAGAAGCGGACCACGATCTTGCCGAATACCTTGCGGCTCTCGAGACGCTCCAGTCCTTTCTCGAACTCGGCGAGCGGCAACTCGGTGTCGATCACGGGTTTGACGCCGCGTGCGATCTTGTCGAGCGCATTTGCGATGTTGCTCATCGTGAAGCCGAACGAGCCGAAAATCTTGTACTGCTGCTGGAAGAGCTGCATCAGGTTCATCTGCACGGTCGGGCCGGAGGTCGAGCCGCAGGTGACGAGCCGCCCGCCTTTCTTCATCGAAAGCAGCGAGCCGTTCCAGGTTTCCGCGCCGGTATGCTCGAAGACGACGTCCACGCCCTTCTTCTTCGTGAGCTTTCGCACCACGCCCTCGAAGCGGTCCTTGCGGTAATTGATGACCTCGTCGGCGCCGAGCGCCTTGGCTTTGGCGGCCTTCTCGTCGTCGCCGACGGTCGTGTAAACCGTGGCGCCGATGTCTTTCGCAAGCCGGATCGCCGCGGAACCGATTCCCGAACCGCCGGCCTGCACCAGCACGACTTCACCTTGTTCGAGCTTCGCATTGTCGAAGAACATGTGCTCGACGGTGGCGAAGGTCAGCGGCGCGCAGGAGGCGTCGACCGGGGAAACGCCGGCTGGAACCCTGATCACGAGGCGCGCCGGCCAGTTGTAGAGATCCTGCGCATAGCCATCGACATGGAAGCCGGCTAGCCCCGAGACATTCTCGCAGAGATTGTCGCGGCCCTGACTGCAGGCTTTGCAGTGCCCGCAGGCGAGCGCACCATAAGGCACCACCGGATCGCCGACTTTGAAGCCGGTCACGCCTTCACCGACCGCAGCGATCTCGCCGGATGCTTCCGCGCCGACCACGAGCGGCATTTTGCGTTTGGCGAATGCCATGCCGCGCCAGCCCCAGACGTCGATATGATTCAGCGCAACCGCATGCGTGCGAATCTGCACTTCGCCCGGCGCGGGCGGAGCCGGCGCATCGACCTCGGATATTTCGAGCTTGCGGTCTCCAAGCAAACGCAATGCGCGCATAGGCGTCTTTCCAGTAAACAATGCGGGAAGGCGGATGCCGCACGGGGTAGGCCAGCCGGGCCTCCGGCGTCAACTCCGGCGATGCCTCAGGCCGGTTCGCCCGAGAGCACGAGGCTCACGTTCTGTCCGCCGAAGCCGAAGGAGTTCGAGATGACATTGCGAACCTTCGCATCCCGCGCCGCATTACCGACGACGTCGAGCGCAAGCGCGGGATCGGGGATGGCATAATTGATCGTCGGCGGGATGCGCTGATGTTCGATCGTCAGGAGCGAAACGACTGCCTCGATCGCGCCGGCCGCGGTCAATGTATGTCCGATCATCGACTTGTTCGAAGAAATCGGGATCTGCTTCACCCGCTCGCCGAACACTGCCGAGAGCCCGACCGTTTCCATCTTGTCGTTCTCCGGCGTCGAGGTGCCGTGTGCGTTGATGTGATCGATGTCTTCCGGCGTCATGCCGGCATCCGCGAGCGCGTGTTTGAGGCAGGCGATGATCGGCTTGCCGTCCGGGCTCGAGCGGGTGCGGTGGAAGCTGTCCGCGACTTCGCCGCAGCCTGCGACGACACCAAGGATCCTCGCGCCGCGCGCCGTCGCGTGTTCGAGACTTTCGAGCACGAGCGCGCCGGCGCCTTCCGCCATGACGAATCCGTCGCGGTTCTTCGAGAACGGCTTGGAGGCCTGTTCCGGCGGATCATTGTGGGTCGAGAGTGCGGAGAGCAGCGAGAAGCGGATCAGGGCTTCGGCATGAACGGAACCGTCAGTGCCGATTGCGAGTGCCGCGCCGGTCTCGCCGCGGCGGATCGATTCCAGCGCAAGCTGGATTGCGGTGCCGCCGGAGGCACAGGCTGTCGAGATCGAAATCGGCATGCCCTTGGTGCCGAAGCGGTCCGCCAGATGATCGGCGACAGTTCCGTACAGGAAAAGCTCATGCCATTCGGGGTGATCGCCGCGCGCGGAAATCTCCAGCGCGACTTCCGGCGTGTAAGGCTGCGAGGGATCGGCAGCGGCCGCCAGTTCGCGGCGCTGCGGCCATTCGACTTCGACCGGCGCGACCGCGCAGAACAGGGGACCCGGAAAGTCGCCTTTCATGCCGACGCCGGACTGTGCAATCGCTTCTTCGCCTGCAAGGCTTGCAAGACGCTCGGAAAGCACCGGCGCGCTTACCGGCTGGTCGAACAGGAAGTCCACCGTGCCGGCAATCGTGGTGCGCAGGCCATCGACCGGAAAGCGCTGGATGCGATGGATACCCGATACGCCGGCGGCAAGTTTCTTCCAGTTGTCTTCCTTGCCCTGGCCGAGCGAACTCACGATGCCCATGCCGGTCACCACGACGATGGGTCGTCCTGCGGAATCCCTGAAGCCGTTGTTCGCCATGACCGTCTCTTTCAGATTGCTTCGATGACGCCGACGCCTTCGCCGCGCCAATGGCCAACCGTCGAAATCAGGATCGACTTTACGCCATCTTCGCCCGGTGTTTCGAGCGGCACCCCGGGCATGGGAGCTGCGAGTTTGCCGTCCGCGACCGCAAGTGCCGCGAAGGCAATCGCGAACACGAACATGGATTCGAAGGTCTGCCCGACGCGGCTGACGACCGCGCGTACCGGCAGATTCTGTGCCTGCAGCACTTCCGCCTCTTCGGCGGTGGGCGCTTCGACGCCGCTTGCAGTCGTATAGATGGCGCCGGCGCCCGGGCTGCGCTGCCGCGCGCGTGAGACGAGTGCGCCCAGCGTTTCCCTGACACTGCCGGGATTGCGGCGGGAGCGCGCCGCTTCGACATGCGTGATCTTTGCGATCGGCCGCGCGCCGCGGGCTTCCGCATGTTCACGCGATTCGAGAACAAGAAACGCGCTGCCGGTGCCGGTCGCCATGCCGGGCTTTCTTCCTGGCGCAAAGACCGGCTTGAACTCGTCGCGGTAGTGCATATGCGCGAATTCCCAGAGCCCGAGCATGTCCGGGCGCGCCGCATTGTAGGCGCCGCCGACCAGCGCAAGATCGCTTTGCCCCGCCTTGATACGCGCGTGCGCGGTCTGCACCGCTTGCACGCCGGAGCTTTCCTCGCCCATGAAGGTCCGCGACGATCCGACGACGCCGTGCACGATTGAGATATTTCCTGCGAGCAGGTTGGAAAGCTGCGCGAGGAAAAGCGTCGGGCGCAACTCGCTCTGAAGCCGCTCGTTGAGCCGCGCTTCGGGATTGTTCGCGGTGCGAAGCTCGTCGGCGACCGAGGCGTCGACCTTCACGTCGCGCTCGCCGCCGGCCGCGGCGACGATCATGTCCATGCGCTTGAGCAGCTCCTGGTTGCCGGCGATACCGGCATCGGTCAGCGCAAGGCCGGCGGTGTAAACGCCGATGCGTTGCCACAGCTCCATCTGGCGCTGGTCGCCCTTTTTGGGAATTTGCTTGTCGAAATCGACCGGTCCGAGCGGATGAAACAGGAAGGTCGGAAACGCGGCGAAGTCGGTGACCGGCACATCGCCGGAATTCAGCCGGGCGCGATGGATATCGTTGCCTTCTCCGAGCGACGAAAGAAGGCCTACGCCCGTGATCCAGGTTTCGCGACTTTGATCCATGACTTACGCAGCTCGATTGAATCCGATTTGTTCCGCGCGCTTGCGCATCATGTCCGCGAACTCGACGTTCGGAAACGACATGATCCGCAGCGTAATGGTGGCGTCGGCGACGGCAGTCCCGTCTTCCTTGCGCACGCGGCACTTCGTGACACCATAGCCCGAGCCTTCGTGCTCGATCAGCGCTTCGGCGAGGAGCGGCGTGGAAGGGTGCACGAAGGTGCGCATCTTCGCTTCCTTGACCGAGGCGAGGAACGCCATTTTCTCGAAGTTCAGTTTGCCGAGCAGAACCCAGCCCGACGCCTGCGCCATGAACTCGATGAACAATACGCCCGGCACCAGCGGATGGCCGGGGAAGTGGCCTTCGAAGACGGGGCTTGCGGCGGGGACGTTCCCGCGCACGACGATGCGGCCCTCGGAAAGATTCAGCTCTTCGACCTTGTCGACGAGCTCGAAATATTCGAGCCGCATGACGTCCTTTACGCGCCCTTGGCGGCGACGAGTCCGTCGATGCGCTCGGCGAGGTTCTTCAGCACGAAATATTGTTCGGTGGTCGCTTTGCCCTCGTTGACCTCGGCGGTCCACTGCTCGAGCGGCAGCTTGATCCCGAACGCCTTGTCGATCGCAAACGCGATGTCGAGGAAGTCGAGGCTGTCGATGCCGAGATCGTCGATCGCGTGGCTTTCCGGCGTGATCTGCTCACGCGGGATGTCGCAGGTTTCGGCGATAATGTTGGCGACCGTATCGAAGGTCGAGGACATGCAATGTTCTCCGCTCGGGGCCGGATGGCGCGTGGCAGGGGCAGCAGGCTACCGCTGCGCCGCAACCGTTTTGGGGTCGGGGGTCCGTATAGCGGACAGGGTCAGCCCTTTCAATGCCG
Organism: Pseudomonadota bacterium; assembly: GCA_023417665.1. Lineage (GTDB taxonomy): Bacteria > Pseudomonadota > Alphaproteobacteria > Rhizobiales > Xanthobacteraceae. Next base: position 17,899 of record JAEZFA010000161.1, read on the forward strand.
GCGCGTTGCGCAGAACCCGGCAAAACACCTGATTTTCTGGCTCTTTTTACCCGCTTTCCGTTGCGGAAGGGCCGGCGCAAGGGCCGGCTCGCTTCCGGCGCATAGCTCGTCTATTCGTCAGGTCATGAGCCTCACCCGACTCGCCCGGAAACTGCTTGCGCTGACGATCGCCTATTCGATCGTGCTGGGCGGCGTGATCGGGCCGGCCGCGGGGCACGGTTTCGACCCGGCACAGGAGCTTTGCAGCCCGGTCGGCAGTGCTGCGGGCGCCGATCCGCGCGGCGACCGGCAATCCCAGCATGCCGGGCAGGACTGCTGTTTCCTCTATTGCGCGGCGGGTGTTGCGATCCTCCCGCCCGCGGTGGTCATCAAGGCCGCCGGATGGCGCTCCGCCGATATCCGCTTCCCGATTGCGAGCCTTGAAGTCGCTCGCCCGGGAGCCTTCTCGCACCTCGCGCGGGCTCCGCCGCACGGCTGACACTCGAACCTTTTCATCAGTCTCAAGCGTCCGCTGTTCGCGGCGGACAGTGCTATTTTTCGGAGTTCAGATCATGCGAATCCTTTCGCTTCTTTTCGCTTCCGTGGTTTTCGTTCTTTCTCTTCAGGCCGCAGAGGCTCATGACATCACCAAAGGCGATCTGGTGATCTCGGCGCCTTGGTTGCGGGCCACGCCCGCCGGTGCCGAAGTCGCGGCCGGGTATCTCGTCATCACCAACAAGGGAACGAGCGCGGAGCGTCTCGTTTCTTTCTCGACAGACCTCGCGGCGCAGCCGGAAGTCCACGAAATGTCCAATGAAGGCGGCGTCATGAAAATGCGTCCGCTCGCCAAGGGCCTCGTGATTCCCGCGGGCGGCAGCGTGAAGCTGGAACCGGGCGGCTATCACCTGATGCTGCTGCAATTGAAGCGCCCGCTTGCGGCAGGCCAGCGCTACAAGGCCACGCTGGTGTTCGAGAAGGCCGGTCCGGTGGAAGTCGAGTTTGAGGTACGCGCGATGGGTGCCGGTCCGCAGAAGGGGCATGGCCACCAGCACAAGCATTGAAGGACCGAAACGGCGGGCGGGCCGGGAACAGCGAGGGGGGCCAGGGCTCCGTTTGCGTTCCCGCCGCTTCGCTGGATAGGCTGCCGGATCGGGCAGGCTTCAACAAAGAAAACAAACGCCAACACAAAGAGGAGATCGTGATGAAAAGCTACGCCAGCGCACATTGGGAAGGTTCGCCGAAGGACGGCACCGGGACGCTCGACACCAAATCGGGGGTCCTGAAAAATTCGCCTTATAGTGCGAAGGCGCGCTTTGAAGGCGGCACCTCGCAGACGACGCCGGAAGAGATGATCGGCGCAGCGCACGCGGGCTGCTACACGATGGCGCTGGGTTTCGGCCTGATGCGCGCGGGCATCAACCAGAAATCCATCCACACCGATGCGGAAGTGGAAGTCATTCTTGGCGAGAAGGGTGCGAACATCACCGGCATCAAGCTGAAGACTGTCGTCGAGGCGCCGGGCGCCGATGCCGCCAAGATCAAGCAGGTCGCCGAGGACGCGAAAGTGAACTGCCCGGTTTCCAAGGCGCTCGCCGGGACTTCGATCAGCCTCGAAGTCGAAACCAAGGTCTGATCCGCCTTTTCGTTGCGTATTGCCGCGGCACATCCCTCGATGCATCCCGTATTTGCCAATCTGCCGACGACGGTATTCGAGGTGATGTCGCGGCTTGCGCGCGAGCACGAAGCGATCAATCTCGGGCAGGGTTTCCCCGACGATCCCGGCCCGGAAGACGTCCGGCGCAAGGCGGCGGAAGCGGTCATTGCCGGCTGGAACCAGTATCCACCGATGATGGGCCTGCCCGAACTGCGCAGCGCCGTGGCCACGCATTACGCGCATTGGCAGGACGTTGCGCTCGATCCCGAGAGCGAGGTGATAATCACCTCGGGCGCAACGGAAGCGCTGACCGGGGCGATCCTGACGCTGATCGAGCCGGGCGACGAGGTCGTGCTGTTCCAGCCGCTCTACGACTCGTATCTTCCCATGGTGAAGCGGGCCGGCGGCATCCCGAAACTCGTCCGCCTCGAGCCGCCGCACTGGCGCATCACCGAAGACGCGCTCAAGAAAGTCTTCACGCAGAAGACGAAAGCGGTGCTCTTCAATAACCCGCACAACCCGGCCGGCATCGTCTATTCGATGGAAGAACTGAAACTCCTTGCGCGCTTCTGCGAGGAGTTCGATGCCGTCGCTATCTGCGACGAGGTCTGGGAGCATGTCGTCTTCGATGGCCGCAAGCATGTTTCGATGCTTGCGGTGCCGGGCATGCGCGAGCGCACCGTGAAGATCGGCTCGGCGGGAAAGATTTTCTGCCTTACCGGCTGGAAGGTCGGCTTCGTCTGTGCGGCACCGGATCTGATGCGCGGGCTCTCGAAGGCGCACCAGTTCATTACCTTTACGACGCCGCCGAACCTGCAAACCGCGGTTGCTTATGGCCTGGGCAAGGGAGACGAGTATTTTCTCGCGATGCGCAGCGCGCTGGCCCGGTCGCGAGACCGCTTCGCCGCGGGCCTGAAGCAACTCGGTTTCAACCCGCTCGAAACCCAGGGCACCTATTTCATGAATGTCGACCTCGCGGCGCTCGGCATCAACGAGCGCGACACCGATTTCTGTCAGCGGCTCGTGACGGAGAACCGGGTGGCCGCGATCCCGGTGTCGGCGTTCTACGCGGAGGATGCGGTTACCAGCGTGGTGCGGTTCTGCTTCGCAAAGCACGACGCAACGTTGGACGGTGCGCTCGAACGCATGGCCCGTCTGGCGCGGTAGCGGGCTGCCTCAATAGCGATCATTGTTTTTGCCTAGTTTTTATACAGGCATTTTTTCGCTGCCCAATATGTAGTCATAGCTGACTCCGGTCGAGCAAAAGAGTGCTGTAAACCCGGCTTCCGGCTGCTGGCATGTGCGTTGCAATCCGGAGGGCTGGCGTAAGCGTCCGCCAATGTTCGCGCGCCTTCGATCCAATCCGGCTCGAACCTCATGGGGAGCTTTCATGTTCACTATCTTCAAGAAGCTAGGGCTTGCGGCTGGCGCCGCGACGCTGGCTGTTTCGATTTCGGCGGCGCCGGCTGCCGCGCAGGAGACCATCAAGGTCGGCATCCTGCACTCTCTCTCCGGCACCATGGCGATCAGCGAGACCACGCTGAAAGACGTGATGCTCATGCTCATCGAAGAGCAGAACAAGAAGGGCGGCTTGCTCGGCAAGAAGCTTGAGGCAGTCGTGGTCGATCCTGCTTCGAACTGGCCGCTGTTCGCGGAGAAGGCACGCGAGCTCATCAACAAGGACAAGGTTTCGGTCGTGTTCGGCTGCTGGACCTCGGTGTCGCGCAAGTCCGTGCTGCCGGTGTTCAAGGAACTGAACTCGATCCTGTTCTACCCGGTTCAGTACGAGGGCGAAGAGTCCGAGCGCAACGTGTTTTATACGGGTGCCGCGCCGAACCAGCAGGCGATTCCGGCCGTCGACTATCTCGCCAAGGAATACAAGATCGAGCGCTGGGTGCTCGCCGGCACGGACTACGTTTATCCGCGCACGACCAACAAAATCCTTGAAGCCTATCTGAAGTCGAAGGGCGTCAAGGACGAAGACATCATGATCAACTACACGCCGTTCGGTCACTCCGACTGGCAGACGATCGTGGCGTCGATCAAGAAGTTCGGCACCGCCGGCAAGAAGACCGCGGTCGTTTCCACCATCAACGGCGACGCGAACGTTCCGTTCTACAAGGAGCTGTCGAACCAGGGCGTGTCGGCCAAGGACATTCCGGTCGTCGCTTTCTCGGTCGGTGAAGAAGAACTCGCCGGCATCGACACCACGAACCTTGTCGGCCATCTCGCGGCCTGGAACTACTTCCAGTCGATCGACACGCCGGAGAACAAGGAATTCATCGCCAAGTGGAAGGCCTTCACGAAGAATCCGAAGCGCGTTTCCAACGATCCGATGGAAGCGCATGTGATCGGCTTCGCCATGTGGGTGAAGGCGGTCGAGAAGGCCGGCACCACCAATCCGGACAAGGTGATCGACGCGCTTCCGGGCATCAAGGCGAAGAACCTGACGGGCGGCGAGTCCGAAATGCTCGCGAACCATCACATCACCAAGCCAGTGTTCATCGGTGAAATCCGCGCCGACGGTCAGTTCGACGTGGTGTGGCAGACGGACGGCCTCGTGCCGGGTGCCGCCTGGTCGCCGTACCTCGAAGGCTCGAAGGACCTCGTTGCCGACTGGGTGAAGCTCAAGTGCGGCAACTTCAACACCAAGACCAACAAGTGCGGTTCGTAACGCGCTTGATCTGAACGAACCGGGCGGGGCGCATTTCGCTCCGCCCGGATCTCTCCAAAACAAAAGGCCGCGGCAATGAAGTTCTCATGGGCGATCTTGCGAAGACTCGCCGCTGCTATCGCGCTGCTCTTTGTCTTGCTGCCGCAAGCCGCGACCGCGGGTCCGTTCGAGGACGCGCTTCAGAAGTTCGTAAGTGACTCCTTTGCCGATACCGCCGACGCGATCTCCGCGATTGCAGCGAGCGGCCATCCCGACGCGGAAGCGGTGATCTCCGGCATCTCCTCCCGTCGCGTGCTGTTCGATCCCGCGACCAAGACCGTTTATCTGCGCGACAGCGCCGGCAAGCTGAAGAATCTCGTGACCGGCGCCATCGAAACAAATGCGCCCGAAGGACTGAAAGCGGTCCGTCAGAACAATCGCGTCCGCACCAGCGTTGACGCGGCACTCGGTACCCTGCGCCTGTTCTCGAAAGACGCGAACCGGCGCCTTGAAGCTGCGAGCTCGGTGTTCAAGTCGCGCGACGCGGAGTCGCTAAAACTCGTCGAGGCCGCGCTCGCGAAGGAGACGGATCCCAAGGTCAGGAAAGTGCTGGCCGAAGCGCGCGCCGCGATCCTGATCGTGGCTCCCGGTACCGCCGAGAAAGACCGGATCGAGGCGATTCAGTTGATGGGCGCAAAGGGCGATCAGGATGCGCTTTCGCTTCTGCGCTCGGTGCCCGCCGACGCCTCGCCGGATGTGAAGGCGGCGACGGCATCCGCGATTTCCGCAGTCGAGCGCTCGCTCGCTTTCTGGGAAGTGGGCCAGAACGTCTGGTACGGGCTTTCGCTCGGCTCGGTGCTCTTGCTGGCTGCGATCGGCCTTGCGATCACCTTCGGCGTCATGGGCGTCATCAACATGGCCCATGGCGAGATGGTGATGATCGGCGCCTATGTCACCTTCGTCGTGCAGGAGGTGATCCGGCAGAACTATCCCGGCCTGTTCGACTATTCGCTTGCGATCGCCTTGCCGCTCGCCTTTCTCATCGCGGGCTTTATCGGCGTCTTGATCGAGCGCGGCATTATTCGCTTTCTCTATGGCCGTCCGCTGGAAACGCTGCTCGCGACCTGGGGACTTTCGCTCATTCTCCAGCAGGCCGTGCGTACCGCGTTCGGCCCGACCAATCGCGAAGTGGGAGCGCCGAGCTGGATGTCCGGCGCGTTCGAGCTTGGCGGTCTTTCGATCACCTATAACCGGCTCTGGATCATCGTTTTCTCGATGACGGTCTTCATCGCGCTCCTGTTCGTGCTGCGCTACACGCGCTTCGGCCTTGAGATGCGTGCGGTGACGCAGAACCGCCGCATGGCCTCGTCCATGGGCATCAAGACCAGCTATGTCGATGCGCTGACCTTCGGGCTCGGCTCGGGCATTGCGGGGATCGCGGGCGTTGCGCTCTCGCAGATCGACAACGTCTCGCCCAATCTGGGGCAGGGCTACATCATCGACAGCTTCCTCGTGGTCGTCTTCGGCGGCGTCGGCAACCTGTTCGGTACGCTGATTGCCGCGCTTTCGCTGGGGATCGCGAACAAGTTTCTCGAACCCTTCGCCGGCGCGGTGCTCGGCAAGATCGTGATTCTGGTGCTGATTATCATCTTCATCCAGAAGAAACCGCGCGGGCTGTTCGCGCTCAAGGGCAGGGCGGTGGAAGCGTGACGCAGGGACCGCTCATTCTCCGGCTGCTCAACGGCCGCGGCAAAATCTTCGTCGGCGTGGTGCTGGCCATGGCGGTGATTGTGCCGCTGCTGAACCTGCTGCCGCCCACGAACCCGTTCCACGTCCCGACTTACGTCATGGTGCTGCTCGGGAAATATCTTTGCTATGCGCTGCTCGCGCTGTCCGTCGATCTGGTCTGGGGCTATGCCGGAATTCTGTCGCTCGGACACGGCGCCTTCTTCGCGCTCGGCGGCTACGCCATGGGCATGTACCTGATGCGCCAGATCGGACCGCGCGGCGTCTACGCGCATCCGGTGCTGCCGGATTTCATGGTGTTCCTGAACTACAAGGAGCTGCCCTGGTTCTGGTACGGCTTCGACCAGTTCTGGTTCGCCGCGATCATGGTGATGCTG
>JAEZFA010000178.1 GCA_023417665.1 Pseudomonadota bacterium
CGAATGCCGGCGCCAACGTGCTCACCCGCCAGCAATGCGCGAAGAACATCTTCCGCACCTCGTTCGGCAACAGCCAGCCCGGCGTCGCGGCGGGCGAAGCCATGATCAAGGCCGGCATCAAGACCGCCGTCACCTACACCTGGGGCTATGCCGCAGGCGAAGAGTCGGTCGCCGGTTTCAAGGAAAGCTTCCTCAAAGGCGGCGGCAAGATCATCAAGGAACTGCGCCTGCCGTTCCCGAACGTCGAGTTCCAGGCGGGTCTCGCGGAAATCGCCTCGCTCAAGCCGCAGGCAGTCTATTCGTTCTACGCAGGCGGCGGCGCGCTGAAGTTCATGCAGGATTTCGCCGCGGCGGGCCTGAAGAACTCGATCCAGCTCTGGGGTCCGGGCTTCCTCACCGATGGCGTGGAAACCAAGGTCGGCGAAGCCGGCAATGGCGTGAAAACCGCGTCGCACTACGTCGAGTCGCTCGACAATGCCGAGAACAAGAAGTTCCGCGCCGACTACAACGCGGCCTTCAAGATGTTCCCGGATGTCTATGCCGTGCAGGGCTGGGACACGACGCACCTGCTCGATATCGGCCTCAAGGCCGCGGGCGGCGATGTGAAGAAGCAGGACGTGCTGTTCAAGGCCATGCGTGAAGCGAAGTTCAATTCGCCGCGTGGCCCGTTCCGCCTTTCCGCTTCGCAGAACCCGATCCACAACTTCTATCTGCGCGAGCTGCAGAACGGCGAGAACAAGTTCCTCGGCGTTGCCGCAACCGACGTCTCCGATCCGACGACGGGCTGCAGCCTCGCCTGATTTTCTGCTCATGACTTTGCAAACGGGGGTTCACGCCCCCGTTTGCCGCTTCTAAGACTTGCTGATGTTCAAGGCGCCGGGGGACGCCGACAATGGATCTCGCTCTCATTCAATTGCTGAACGGCGTGCAGTACGGGCTGCTGATTTTTCTTGCAGCGTCCGGCCTGACCCTCGTGTTCGGCATCATGGGTGTGATCAATCTCTCGCACGGCTCGTTCTACATGCTCGGCGCCTATTGCGCGCTGACGCTGACCCAGTTCACCGGCGATATCTTCCTTTCGCTTCTCATCGGCGTGCCGCTCGCCTTCGTATTCGGCGTCATCATCGAATGGCTCTTTATCCGCCATCTCTATGACCGCGATCACCTGCAGCAGGTGCTGCTTACCTTCGCGCTGATCCTGATCTTCAACGAGGCGCAGAAGCTCATCTGGGGCAGCTATCCGCACAGCGTTCCGGTGCCGGGCTACCTGCAAGGCGGCGTGAAAATCTCGGAACTCCTGACCTATCCCTATTATCGCATCGCGGTCGCGGCTTTCTGCGTCGCGCTCGCACTCGGCATGATGTTCGTAATTCAGAAGACCCGCATCGGGCGCGTGATCCGGGCCGGAGAATCCAACCGCGAAATGGTGGAAGCGCTCGGCATCGACTCGCGGCTCCTGTTTCGTTTCGTGTTTGCAGCAGGCGTCGCACTCGCTGCCACCGCCGGCATCGTCGCCGCCCCCCTCGAAAGCGTTTATCCCGGCATCGGCGAACCGATACTCATCATTTCCTTTGTCGTGGTCGTGATCGGCGGCATCGGATCGATCAAGGGCGCATTCGTCGGTGCAATCCTGATCGGCATCGCGGATGCGCTTGGAAAAGTTTACTTCCCCGCACTTTCCTCGAGCGTCGTCTATGCGCTGATGGCGGCGGTGTTGATCGCACGGCCGGGCGGACTGTTCGGACGGGCTACCTGAAATGCTCTCGCTTCCTCGCCCGCTCGTAGTTCTCGTCCTCGCCGTGCTGCTTGCCTACGCGGTGGCGCTCCCGTTTTTCGGCGGGCCGTTCGCGCTGAAATTCGCGACGCGTATCATGATCATCGGCATTTTCGTGATCAGCCTCGATCTTCTGATCGGCGTCACCGGCATGGTGAGCTTCGGGCACGCGCTCTATTTCGGGCTCGGCGCCTATTCGCTGTATTTCATCTCGCCCGACAGCGCGGCCGCGAACGGCTTCTTTGCGCTTCCCTTCGGCGTGCTGCTCGCGACTGTCGTCGCCATTGCGGTCGGATCGGTCGCAGTACTCACCAAGGGTTTCTACTTCATCATGGTGACGCTGGCCTTCGGCCAGATGGGTTTCTCGGTGTTCTTCGACACCAAGATCGCCGGCGGCACGGACGGCGCCTATATCAACGTGCGGCCGATTTTCTCGGCCGGCGCGCAACCGCTATTCGACTTCTCGAACCGCACGGCCTTTTTCTACTTCTGCCTGGCGTCGCTTGTGCTTTCCTATGTTTTTCTCCTTTGGCTGGTGCGCTCGCCGTTCGGGCGCGTGCTGCAGGGCATCCACCACAATGAAGCGCGGATGAGCGCGCTCGGCTTCAATACTTACGCCTACAAGCTTGCGAGCTATGTCATCGCGGCGGCCATGGCCGGATTCGCGGGGGTGCTGTTTGCCTCGATCGATGGCTATGTCGCGCCCGAATTGCTTGGCTGGCGCGAGTCCGGGCTCGCGATCATGATGGTGGTGCTCGGCGGCGCCGGCACGCTCTATGGTCCGGTGCTCGGCGCCATCCTTTATTCGCTCGTCGAGGAAACGCTGAAAAGTTCGACCGAGTTGTCCGCGTTCTTCTCGCTTTTTGCCGATACCGCGACGGCGAAATGGCTTGGCGGCATCGTCGCCAACAGCTGGTCCATGGCGCTCGGCTTCTTTCTGATTGCAGCGGTGCTCGTCGCGCCCAAGGGCATCGCCGGCTTCATTGAAAAATTCTCCGGCCAGGCTCGCGGCGGCAGCCCGCGTGAAACCAAGACTTCTGCGGAACCGCGCGAGCGCGCGAGCGCGATGGAACTGGAAGTCGAGAACCTCTCCCGCGCCTTCGGCGGTCTCGTTGCGGTAAACGGCGTCTCGGTCCGCTTTCCGCCGAACAAGGTGCACGGCATCATCGGTCCGAACGGTGCAGGCAAAACGACTTTCATCAACGTGCTGTCCGGTACGCTGAAGCCGACGCAGGGCCATATCCGGCTCGAGCGCGACGAGATCGGCGGGCAGAAGCCGCACAAGGTCGCGCGGCGCGGTCTCGGCCGCTCGTACCAGCGCACCAACGTCATTCTTCCCTTCACGGCGCGAGAGAACTGTCTGCTCGCAGCACAGGCGAAGTTTCCGAGTCCCCTCCGCTTCAGCAATCATTGGCGGCGCGAGGAAGAAGATGAAGCGGTCGAGAATGCCTTGCGCGCGGCCGGCATCGCGCCGGAACGGGCGGATATCAAGGCCTCGAACCTCAGTCACGGCGAGCAGCGCCAGCTTGAGATCGCCATGCTGATCGCGTCGGGAGCAAAACTGCTGCTGCTCGATGAACCGCTGGCGGGCATGGGGCCTGAGGAAACCGGCCGCGTCACGGCGCTCCTGCGAGAACTCGCGGTCGACCACACCATCGTGCTGATCGAGCATGACATGGACGCGATTTTCGCGGCCGCCGATACACTGACAGTGCTGGTCGAAGGCCGACTGCTCGCACATGGCACGCCGGAAGAAATCCGGAGCAACGCGGCAGTGCGCGAAGCCTATCTCGGCGAATGGGGGCAGGAGCCGAAACCATGACCTCGCCCGCCATTCTCGCCGAAAACATCAACACCCATTACGGGCGAAGCCATATCCTCCGCGGCGTGACCTTCCGGGTAGCGCCCGGCGAAACGGTGAGCCTGCTCGGCCGCAACGGCATGGGAAAAACCACGCTGCTGCGCACGCTCGCGGGCTTGCTGCGCCCGACCTCAGGCCGCGTGCAACTCAACGGCGCGGACGTAACCGGCACCCGCGCCTCTGCGCGCTCGCGCGCGGGACTGGCGATCGTGCCGGAAGGCCGGGGGATATTTCCGAATCTCACGGTCGCGGAGAATCTCACCTTCGCGTCTCGCGCAAACCGCAAAGGCGAGCGTCCCTGGCCGCTGGAGCGGGTCTATGGGCTGTTTCCGCGTCTCGCGGAGCGCAGACATCACTGGGGCAATGAGCTTTCCGGCGGCGAGCAACAGATGCTCTCGATCGGGCGGGCACTGATGACGAGCCCCTCGATCATCCTGCTCGACGAAGCGACCGAAGGTCTTGCGCCGAAATTACGAGATGAAATCTGGTCGACGGTGAAGCAGATCACCGATTCCGGCATTGCCGCGATCATCGTCGACAAGAATTTGAACGACCTGCTGGCGCTGGCCGACCGCAACACGATTATGGCCAAAGGCGAAATCGTGTTCGACGGTAGTTCGGAGGCATTGCGCGCCGATGAATCGCTGATTCATCGGCATCTCGGTGTTTAGGTTTCAGGCAATCCGCCGTTCGGCCGCGGGCTTCGGATAATCAATCATCGACAGAAGCTCGCGCAGCGACTGCTCGGGCTTCTTGCCCTCGGTATCGATCACGCGGTCGGCTTTTGCGTAAAGCGGCTCGCGGCTTTTCAGGATCGACATCAGATCGTCCATGGCCTTGGCATTCTCCGCCATGGGCCGAAGGTCGCCCTGCTCGATCACGCGGTTCATATGCTGGTCCGGGCCGGTGCGGACCCATACCGTCAGGCATGACGTCAACAAGAGTTCGTAAGTCGCGGGTTCGGTGACGAGGCTGCCGCCAGTCGCAAGCACGAAGCGCGGGTGGTCGGCGAGCGCCTTCTCCAGCGCTTCGCGCTCCAGGCGGCGGAACGTCGGCTGGCCGAACATCTCGAAAATCTCCGAGAGCGCCATGCCGCTGTTGCGTTCGATTTCCCGATCGAGCTCGATAAACGGCAAGCCGAGATGGTCGGCAAGCATCTTTCCGAGCGTCGACTTGCCGCCACCGCGCAGCCCGATCAGCGCCACGCGTCCACGACGGTCCTCGTTGGAGGGGCCACCGAAATGCGACAACAGCACGTCGCGGGCCTCCGCGCGCTCGGCCGGCGAGAGGCGATCCAGAAACTGCTCAAGAAGAAGATGCTCGACTTCTCGTTCGGGCCGGTCGTCCACGAGTTCGGCCACCGGCACGCTCATCGCCTTCGCGATCCTGCGCAGGAGAACGATCGAACAATTGCCCTTGCCGAGTTCGAGTTGCGCCAGATAGCGCTCCGACACCTTCGACTGTTTTGCCAGCACCTTGCGCGACATGCCACGCCGCGCACGGATCATGCGCACGCGCTCGCCTAGCTCCGCCAGAAAAGCGTCGCCATTGGTCTCTTTTTTTGCGGTGTCGGTCTGGTGCCTGGCCATTTTGCGTCGGATTCCCGGATTGCAGTATAATTCATGCTGCCCTAGGATTGAAGCCGCCATTGCCCCGCTAAACAGGGCTTTCGCGCATCTTGGAATTATTATTCATCGAAGGCGAGGCCAGCAAACGAGCCTGCCGCGATGATTTCGCCCGGACGGGCGAAGGGAAACGAGGGAGCAGAGGATGGTCAACCTTTCGGCGGTTACGGAGCGCCGTCCATATAACGCGACAAGCGAGTTCGTCGATGCCAATGTCGCGGCCGGCCGCGGCGGGAAAGTCGCCTTCAAGGAAGGCAACCGCACTCTCACCTACGGCGAATTGCAAAAGGAATCCTGCCGCTTCGCAAGCGGGCTGAAGGCGTTTGGCTTCGGCCATGAAACCCGGATGGTCATGCTTGCGCTCGATACGATCGAGTTTCCGATCGCCTTCTGGGGCGCGATCCGCGGCGGCGTTGCGCCGATCCCGCTGAATACGCTGCTTGCCGCCGAACAGTACGCCTACATGATCGAGGACAGCCGCGCGAGCGTGCTGCTGGTTTCCGAAGCGCTCGCAAAAACCGTTGAACCGATCCTGCCGAAATTATCATGGCTGAAAGCCGTGATCGTCGCCGGCGACAAGCGCGCGATTTCGGGCGGAGCGCTCGCCGTCCATGGCTTCGACGAGGTGCTCGCCGGGGGTAAGGCCGACCTCTTCACGGCGCCGACGCTGTCGGACGAAGTCGCCTTCTGGCTCTATTCCTCGGGCTCTACCGGCGCGCCGAAAGGCACCAAACACATCCATTCCTCGCTGAGCTATACGGCGAAGACCTATGCGAGCGACGTGCTCGGCATCCAGGAAGACGACGTGGTCTATTCAGCGGCAAAGCTGTTTTTCGCCTATGGCCTCGGCAACGCCATGACCTTCCCGATGTCGGTCGGCGCGACCACCGTGCTCCTGTCCGGACGTCCGACGCCGGATTCAGTCTTTGAACTCATCAAGAACGAACAGCCCTCAATTTTCTTCGGGGTGCCTACGCTCTATGCGGCGCTGCTTGCCGACAAACGCGCAACCCAAGGCGCAGGATCTGCAAGGCTCCGCCGCTGCGTCTCCGCCGGCGAGGCGCTGCCGCCGCATGTCGGCGAGAACTGGAAACGTCAGGTAGGCCTCGACATTCTCGACGGCATCGGCTCGACCGAGATGCTGCATATCTTTCTCTCCAACAGCCCGAACGAGTTGCGCTACGGCACCTCCGGCAAGCCCGTGCCCGGCTATGACGCCAAGATCATCGGCGAAGACGGTCAGGAATGCGGTGTCGATGAGATCGGCGAACTCATCATTCGCGGCGCGTCGTCCGCGGAAGGCTATTGGAATCAGCGCGAAAAAAGCCGGCGCACGTTCGCCGGCGAGTGGACTTATACCGGCGACAAATATGTCCGCGATGCCGACGGCTTTCTGCGTTGCTGCGGCCGCACCGACGACATGTTCAAGGTCAGCGGCATCTGGGTTTCACCCTTCGAGGTAGAGGCCGCACTCGTCTCGCATGAGGCTGTGCTCGAGGCCGCCGTTATCGGTCACGAGGACTCCGATGGCCTTTTGAAGCCGAAGGCTTACATCGTGCTGAAGCAAGGCTTCACGCAGAACGACCAGTTGTTCGAGAGCCTGAAGACGCATGTGAAGGACAAGGCCGGCGCCTGGAAGTACCCGCGCTGGATCGACGTCCGCGAAGACCTGCCGAAAACGGCCACCGGCAAGATCCAGCGCTTCAAGCTGCGCGAAGAGGACGCTCGAGCCGGGACCTAAACCGTTGAGATTCGGGCCCGAATCACGCTCCTGAATTTTAATGCATTGATCCCTTGCAGCCCTGGAAAATCGTCATTAGAACCATGCAAAATAATGCATACGCCCTCTAGCGAGCAAGAAACGCAAGCCAGGAAACCCCTATGAAAACCATCGATTGCCAGACCGAGCCTTCCAAGTACCGGCACTGGAAACTCGAATTCGACGGCGAGGTTGCGAACCTCATCATGGACGTCGACCCGGCCGGCGGCCTCTCGACGGACTACGAGTTGAAACTCAACTCCTACGATCTCTCGGTCGATATCGAACTGAACGACGCAATCCAGCGGCTGCGTTTCGAGCACCCGGAAGTGCGCGCGGTCGTCATCAAGTCCGGCAAGGACAACGTATTCTGCTCGGGCGCGAATATCCGCATGCTCGGCAAGGCAACGCACGGCCACAAGGTCAATTTCTGCAAGTTCACCAACGAAACACGGCTTTCGATCGAGGACGCGAGCGAAAACTCGAAGCAACATTATCTTTGCGCGGTGAACGGCACGGCGGCAGGCGGTGGTTACGAACTCGCGCTCACCGCCGACCACATCATGCTGATCGACGACCGCCGCTCGGCAGTGTCGCTCCCGGAAACGCCGCTGCTTGCGGTTCTCCCCGGAACGGGCGGCATCACGCGCGTCACCGACAAGCGCAAGGTGCGGCGCGACTACGCGGACTTCTTCTGCTCCACCGAGGAAGGCATACGCGGCCAGAAGGCCGTGCAATGGCGGCTGGTCGATGAGACGGTTGCGAAGTCGAAGTGGAACGACGCGGTCGCAACACGCGCCAAGGAACTCGCAGCAAAATCCGACCGCCCGAAGGATGCCAAGGGCGTCGCGCTGACTACGCTCGACCGCAAGTTCGATGGCGATGTAATCACTTATCCGCACGTTTCCGTCGAGATCGAGCGCGAGCGTAAATTGGCCACCATCACCGTGCGCGCCTCGAAAGACAAAGTGCCGGCGACGGCGGCTGAGGCGCTCGCGCAAGGCGACAGGTTCTGGCCGCTCGCGGTTGCGCGCGAACTCGAGGACGCGATCCTGCATCTGCGCTTCAATGAACCGGCGATCGGCCTTCTGATTTTCAAGACCGAGGGCGATGCGCAGAGCGTGCTCGACTTCGACAAGTTCATCGCCAGCCACCAGGACGACTGGTTCCTCCGCGAAGTCCGCCACTACATCAAGCGCACGCTGAAGCGCGTCGATGTCACCTCGCGCAGCTTCGTGTCGCTCATCGAGCCCGGCACCTGTTTCGCCGGCATGCTGGCCGAACTCGTATTCGCCTCCGACCGCGCGCTGATGCTGATCGGTCAGCGCGAAGGGGACAACAAGGAGCCTGCCGCGATCATGCTCTCCGAAGCCAATTTCGGTCTCTATCCGATGGGCAACGGGCTGACGCGGCTTGAGACGCGTTTTCTCGGCGAGCCTTCAAGCGTCGAAAAAGCGAAAGCCAAACAAGGCGAGAAGATCGAAGGCGACGAAGCTGTCGAACTCGGTCTCGTCACTTTCGCCTACGAGAACTTCGACTGGGACGACGAAATCCGCGTGATGCTGGAAGAACGCGCGAGCTATTCGCCCGACGCGCTCACCGGCATGGAAGCGAATATTCGCTTCGCGGGTCCGGAGACGATGGAGACCAAGATCTTCGGCCGCCTCACCGCCTGGCAGAACTGGATCTTCCAGCGCCCGAATTCGGTGGGCGAACAGGGCGCTCTCAAACTTTACGGTACCGGCATTTCGCCGACCTACGATCGCGAAAGGGTGTAACCATGAACATCATGAACGTCGATTACGACGGCCTCAATCCGAACAACGTCAACCTCAGCGGCGATCCGCGCGTCAAAGCCGCGCTCGAGAAGTGGCACCCCGGCTTTCTCGACTGGTGGAACGCCATGGGCCCGGACGGATTTCAGGAGTCGCTCGTGTACTTGCGCACCGCCGTCAGCGTCGATCCGAAGGGCTGGGCCAAGTTCGATTACGTGAAAATGCCCGACTACAAGTGGGGCATCCTGCTCGCACCACAGGCCGAGGAGCGCAAGATTCCGTTCGGCGCGCATGCCGGCGAAAAGGCATGGCAGGAAGTGCCGGGCGAATATCGCGCGATGCTGCGCCGCCTGATCGTCATTCAGGGCGACACCGAACCGGCGTCGGTCGAGCAACAGCGTTTCCTGGGCAAGACCGCGCCGTCGCTCTATGACATGCGCAACCTGTTCCAGGTGAACGTCGAAGAAGGCCGCCACCTCTGGGCCATGGTTTATCTGCTGCAGAAATATTTCGGCGCCGACGGCCGCGAGGAAGCCGAAGCGCTCTTGCAGCGCCGCTCGGGCGACGAAGACACCCCGCGCATGCTCGGCGCCTTCAACGAGGAAACGCCGGACTGGCTTTCCTTCTTCATGTTCACCTTCTTCACCGACCGCGACGGCAAGATGCAGCTGGAAGCGCTCGCGCAATCCGGGTTCGATCCGCTGTCGCGCACCACGCGCTTCATGCTGACCGAGGAAGCGCACCACATGTTCGTCGGCGAAACCGGCGTCGGACGCACCATCGAGCGCACCTGCCAGGAAATGCAGAAGGCCGGTATCGAGGATCCGAACGACATCGAAGCGGTCCGCAAGCTCGGTGTGATCGACCTGCCGACGCTGCAGAAGAAGGCGAACCTGCATTATTCGCTGACGCTGGATCTGTTCGGCAATGAAATCTCGACCAATGCCGCAAGCGCCTTCCACGCCGGCATCAAGGGCCGCTACCGCGAGGACAAGCTCGACGACGACCACAAGCTGGAATCGTCGACCTACCCGGTCACGCGGCTGAAGGACGGCAGGATCGTCGTCGAGGAGGTGCCCGCGCTTTCCGCACTTAACCTGCGGCTGCGCGACGACTATGTCGCCGACTGTCAGGGCGGCGTTTCGCGCTGGAACAAGGTGCTCGAGAAGTACAACATCCCGTTCCAGCTCAAGCTTCCGCATGTCGCGTTCCATCGCCACATCGGCGAGTTCTCCGGCGTCGAAGCCGATGTCGATGGTAACCTCGTCAGCGATGAGGCCTGGAACAAGAAGAAGGACGACTATCTGCCTTCCACGAACGACCGCGACTTCATCGAAAGCCTGATGAAGACCGAGGTCGAGCCGGGCAAGTTCGCAAGCTGGATCGCGCCGCCGAAAGTCGGCATCGACAACAAGCCCGGCGACTTCGAGTACGTAAAGATCGCGTAACCCATCCCCTTGTGGCCGGGGCCGCTTGACCGGGACCCGGCCATAATTTTATCGGCTAACGAATGTCCGCACCGATCAAACAGCACCTGATCGACCCCGCCGTTTGCATCCGCTGCAATACGTGCGAGGCGACGTGCCCGGTCGGCGCGGTGACACACGACTCCAACAACTATGTGGTCGACGTCACCAAGTGCAATTTCTGCATGGACTGCGTCGCGCCCTGTCCGACCGGCTCGATCAATCATTTCGTCGAGGTGAAGACGCCGTTCTCGATGGACGAGCAGTTCTCCTGGAGCGACCTGCCCGAAATTGAGGAAGTTTCCGCCGCCGACGGCCCGGCGATTTCGGTCGCCGAAGCCATCGACGATGAAGCCGCGGCACTCCTGAGC
>JAEZFA010000236.1 GCA_023417665.1 Pseudomonadota bacterium
TGCCGTTCTACGCGATCCTGCGTGCGATCCCGTCGAAGCTCGGCGGCGTGCTCGCGATGTTCGGCTCGATCGCGTTGCTCGCGTTCCTGCCCTGGCTTGACCGTTCCAAAGTGCGCTCGGCGCGCTATCGCCCGCTGTTCCGGCAGTTCTTCTGGATCTTCGTGATCACCTGCATCGGTCTCGGCTGGCTCGGCGCGAAGCCCGCGGAAGGCGGCTATGTCATCGCCTCGCGGATTCTGACCGCCTGGTATTTCCTCCACTTCCTCGTCGTGCTGCCGCTGCTCTCCTATTACGAGAGGCCGAAGCCCTTGCCCGCGTCGATCGCGGAGTCGGTGCTCGGCAACCAGCCGCTCGCTCCGGCGAATGTCAAAGGCGCGAGCTAAGGGGCGAATGATGAACAAGAACACGCTTCTCGCGCTCGGTTTTGCTTCGGCGCTCTCCGTTGCTTCGGCTTCGGTCGTGCTTGCAGCGGATGCGCATGCGCCGCAGCCGCCACGGCAGAGCTGGAGCTTCTCCGGTCCGTTCGGAAAGTTCGACAAGGCGCAGTTGCAGCGCGGCTTCAAAGTCTATCGCGAGGTCTGTCAGGCCTGCCACTCGATGCAGCTGGTCGCTTTCCGCACGCTCGGTCAGGCCGGTGCGCTCGGTTTCACCGAGGGGCAGATCAAGACCATCGCGGGCGAGTACCAGATCAACGACGGGCCGAACGATTCCGGCGAGATGTTCCAGCGTCCGGGCCGTCCGTCCGACTATTTCCCGCCGATTTATCCGAACGAGCAGGCCGCCCGCGCGACGCATAACGGCGCGCTGCCGGTCGATCTTTCGGTGATTGCCAAGGCGCGTACCTACGAGGTCGGCTTTCCCGGCTTCCTGATCGACATCGTTCGCCAGTATCAGGAGAACGGCGTCGACTACATCCACGCGCTCCTGACCGGCTACGGCGAGCCGCCTGCCGGCGAACAACTCAGCGCGGGCCAGCACTGGAACAACTTCTTCCCCGGCCACAAGATCGCGATGGCGCCGCCGCTCGACAAGGATCGCGTCGAATATACCGACGGCACGCCGCAGACGGTCGATCAGTATGCGCGCGACGTGACGGCCTTCCTGATGTGGGCGGCGGAGCCGCATCTGGAATCGCGCAAGCGCATCGGCTTCCAGGTCATGATCTTCCTGATCGTGTTCGCGGGGCTTGCCTACTTCACCAAGAAGAAGATCTGGGCAAGCGCGCACTGAGCGCGGCGCTTCGGACAGGAAAAAGGCCCCGCTTTCGCGGGGCCTTTTTCGTTTCGGCCGGGCTACTTCCCCTTGCCGTAGGACTGCTTGTAGGAGGACGTCCCTTTCTTGGACGTCTCCGCTTTCGGCTTCTTCTTCTCTTTCGACGGTTTGTCTTGGCCCTTGGCCATGGCGATCTCTCCTGATGCAGGCGCGGTGTTTGACGAATCCGCTGCCGCGGCGGAATAGGCTATGCTCGTTTCAAGCCCGCCGACAAGACGCTCGCTCCCGCCGCAAGGACCTCCATGAACAATTCCGATGTGCCCGATCTTCGCGCCGCCATTCGCACGATCCCGGATTACCCGAAGCCCGGCATTCAGTTCCGCGACATCACTACGCTGCTCGGCAACGCGCGCGCGTTCCGGCGCGCGGTGGACGATCTCGTAAACCCCTGGGCAGGCTCGAAAATCGACAAGGTTGCGGGGATCGAGGCGAGGGGCTTCATCCTCGGCGGCGCGGTGGCGCACCAGGTGTCCGCCGGCTTCGTGCCGATCCGCAAGAAAGGCAAGCTGCCCTTCGAGACCGTGCGGATCGCCTATTCGCTGGAATACGGCATCGACGAGATGGAGATGCACAAAGACGCGGTCGCAAAAGGCGAGCGCGTAATTCTGGTCGACGACCTGATCGCGACCGGCGGCACCGCGGAAGGCGCGGTGAAGTTACTCCGCAACATGGGCGCGGAGGTGCTGGCGGCCTGCTTTATCGTCGATTTGCCGGAACTCGGCGGGGCCGCGAAACTGCGCGCGCTGAACGTTCCGGTGCGGACGCTCGTTTCATTCGAAGGGCACTAGTTCGCGGCATTCACCACGAGGCTTTATTTCGCCTTGCGCGGAATGAACGCCGCGCTTTCGAACTCGAATACCCGCTCACCCTTCTGGTTCACGCCGAGCATCAGTCCCTGCATCAGGCCATAGTCGGGCCGACTCGCGAGTTCGCGCAGGCCGGTGATGACGCTCGAATAGGTCACGACGTCGCCGGCATAAACGGGCTTCAGCCATTTCAGGTTCTTGAACCCGGGCGATGGTCCCGAGAGCGGCGGTTTCTCGCCGCGCGCGATCGCTTCCTCGTAATCGCGCTTGTTCGCATCGACCACCTTGCGCATGCAGGCTGCACCCGTGTGCCAGCCGGACGCGCAGAGCGCGCCGAACAGCGATTTCTTCGCGGCCTCCTCGTCGAGATGGAAAGGCTGCGGGTCGTATTTGCGTGCGAAGCGCTTGATGTTCTCCGCGGTGAATTCATAGGTTCCGAATTCCCGGATATCGCCGACCTGCAGATCTTCGAAGAACTTCACGACACGGCCTCCGGATTGCGCTTGCCGAAGAAGCCGGAATAAGACGACGTCATCACGACTTCGCCTTTCGCGTTGGTCATTTCGAGATCATGGCGCACGATGCCGACCTGCGGCCGGCTTTTCATGTCGCGCTTCTCGGTGCAGGTAAGCCTGATCGTCAGTTCATCGTTCGGACGCACGGGGCGGATCCAGCGCACCTCATCGACACCCGGCGCGCCGAGCGAGCTCGATTCATGCAGAAATCCGTCATAGATCATGCGCATCATGAGCGCGCAGGTGTGCCAGCCGGAGCCGGAGAGACCCTTGAGCATGGACCTGTTCGCGGCTTCCTCATCAAGATGCATCGGCTGCGGATCGAACTCGGTCGCGAATTCGATGATTTCCTCCCGCGTCACGAGGCGCGGTCCGAAGGTGCGGATGCCGCCGACCTCAAAATCCTCGTAGCAGATGCGGGCGGTCTTTGCGTCCATCGAAAATCTCTAAACCCTCAATTCGCGAAGCGGAAGTGCATGACGTCGCCGTCCTGCACGACATATTCCTTGCCTTCGAGGCGTAGCTTGCCGGCATCACGCGCGCCAGCCTCGCCCTTGCATGCGACATAGTCCGCGAAAGCAATGGTTTCGGCGCGGATGAAGCCCTTCTCGAAATCGGTGTGGATGACGCCCGCGGCCTGCGGCGCCTTCATGCCTTTCAGGACAGTCCAGGCGCGGGCTTCCTTGGGGCCGACGGTGAAATAGGTGATCAGGCCGAGCAGCCGGTAACCGGCCCGGATGACACGGTTGAGGCCCGGCTCTTCCAGGCCCAGGTCTTCCAGGAAAGCCTGCTGGTCCTCGGTTTCCAGCTGCGCCAGCTCTTCCTCGATGGCGGCGCAGACGGGCACGACTTCGGCG
>JAEZFA010000259.1 GCA_023417665.1 Pseudomonadota bacterium
CCGGCCGCCGAGCCGCGGCTCCCGCGCGAGCCGCGCGATCAGCTTCTGCCCGATCATTCCGGCTGCACCAGTGATCAGGACATGAATATCTTCGTTCATGAGACTTCGCCGCATTCCATTGAACAGCTATCCTGCACGAGAGACGAGGCCGAGCAAAGCGCTTACAAAGACAATCGCAATGGATAATCAAAAAACAGATCAGCTGTTCCATGCACTGCGGAACACGCCGACCCCCGCTTTGGTCGTCGACGAAGAAGCGCTCGAGCGCAACATCGCCGCGATGGCCGCCTTCGCGCGCCGCGCGCAGAAAGCGCTGCGTCCGCACGCGAAGACGCACAAATCCCCCGCGATTGCCAAGAAGCAGATCGACGCCGGCGCCATCGGCATCTGCTGCGCGACCGTTGCCGAATTGCAAGCCATGGCAGAGGCCGGCATTGCCGGCCTTCTGTTGACTGCACCTGTACAGGATCCGGCGAAAGCCGAAGCGCTGATCGACGTCGCCCGGAACACACCGATCACGATCGCTGTCGATCACCCAACCCAGATTCAAAACCTGATGAAAAAGCTTCCGCCGGAGGCTCCGGCAATCGGCGTGCTGGTCGACGTCGATGTTGGACAGCAGCGAACAGGCGTAGCCGACGTGAGAGACACACTGGCCGTCGCCAGACTTGTCGCGCAGGATCCGCGGCTGCGGTTCAGCGGGCTCCAAGGCTATGCCGGGCATGTACAGCACATCCCGGAGTTCAATAATCGGAAGCGGGAAGCAGCGCGGGTATCCGCATTGCTCGGCGAGCACATTGATGCGCTGCGCGAGGCAGGCTTTGAGGTCCCGATCGTGAGCGGCGGAGGCACCGGAACACATGATATCGATCTCGCCGGGCAGCCCTTTACGGAAATCCAGGCGGGCTCCTACGTCTTCATGGATGCGGACTATGCGCGTATTTTGAACGCAGACGGACAAGGCCTTCCGTTCGAGTGTTCGCTCTACATGCTGACGACTGTAACCTCGGCCAACAGGCCCGGACAGGTAACGATCGACGCCGGCACGAAATCGCTCGCCGTCAACGGGCCCGCTCCGCATGTACTTCTCGGCGCGCCGGAAGGTTCGTCGTTCCACTTCGCGGGCGACGAGCACGGCATTCTGTCGTTTCCCGGGGCGAACAATGCGCCACGGCTTGGCGACCGCCTGCTGATAAGCGTCACCCACTGCGACCCGACCGTGAACCTCTTCAGCATCATGCATGCGGTCACGAAGTCGGGCGAGGTTGAGAAGTGGCCGATCGTGGGGCGTAACTAGTTCAATCTCGAAACACTTCGAACTTCTTCTTCTGCCTGCCCTGCGTGTCAAAGTTTCCGGGAGCAAGCCAGCCTTCGAATGCCGCCTTTCGCGACGGCCATTCCTGATCGGTCATCGAGAACCAGGCAGTGTCGCGATTGCGCCCCTTCACGATCATGTGCTGGCGGAAGATCCCCTCGAACGTGAAGCCAAAACGCTCCGCTGCCCTTCGCGACGGCAAGTTCAGCGCATTGCATTTCCATTCATAGCGGCGATAGCCAAGCGCTTCGAAAGCGTAACGCGCGAGCAGAAACTGCACCTCGGTCGCAAGCGGCGTCCTTTGCAGGCGCGGCGCATAGAGGATGTTGCCAACCTCGATCACGCGCATTGCCGGCCTGATTTCCATCAGCGTCGCAAAGCCGAGCGCCATCTCATGATCGTCGAGGATTGCAAATGCATAAGGATCCTCACTCGACGCGAGCATCCGGATATAATCGCCAAACGGCTCAGGCTCGGAAAACGGCCCGTGAAACATGTAGTCCCAGACCTCGTCCTGGCCCTTCAATGTTTCCCAAAGCTGCGCGCCATGTTTTTCGGCATCAAGTTTCTCGACGCGGCCGTAACGGCCGGGCAGCGTCACCGGCTCCGGCCGCTTCGCGGGCGTAACATCGACGGTCTCGCCAACGGCGCGCGTCATGCACCATCCCTCGTCCTGCGATCCTTGTGGAAGAACCTGTTGATTTCGATGCCGGGTGCCGCTTCCGCAAATGCATCGAAGCGCCCCTCTTCCGCGATCATTTTTGCCGCGCGGATGAACCCGCCCCAGGCCGAGCGCGCAAGCGACCCGCCAATGCTGATGCGGCGTACGCCGAGCGCTTCGGCGTCCTTCACGCTCAACCCCATCGGCGTGCCGATCAGGAGATTTACGGGCTTCGGAGCGACTGCCTGCACGACGGCCTTAATCTGCTCCGGCTTACCGATGCCGGGCGCATAAAGGCAGTCGGCACCCGCAGCGGCATAAGCCTTGAGCCGGGCAATCGTGTCGTCGAGATCGGGACGGCCGACAAGAAAATTCTCCGCGCGCCCGACCAGCAGAACGTCGCCGCCTTTCCTGTCGATCGCGGAGCGCGCGGCCGCAAGGCGCGCCGCACCCTCCTCCAGCGAATAGACCGGATTTTCCTTGTTGCGTCTGGAGTCTTCAATCGACAGGCCCGCAATACCCGTATCACAGGCAAGCGCGACACTCTCCGCGACCCCGACAGGTTCGTCGGCGAAGCCACCCTCGAAATCCGCATTGATCGGCACGTCGGTATTCGTAACGAGCTCGCGCAGGTGATCGAGCACCATCTCGCGCGTAACCGCGTTGTCCGGAAGACATTGTGACCATGCAAAGCCGGCACTCGTCGAGGCGAGCGCCTTGAAGCCCATGCCTTGCAGCCAGCGCGCGCTCGGCACGTCCCACGGATTGGGAATGACGAAGCAACCGCTCTTATGCAGATTGCGAAAGGCTGCGCGCTTTTCCGCGACCGTCGGCATCAATGATTCTCGCGCGGGATACCGAAGTTCTCGGCCACGTTCTGAAACTTGATTGCAGGCTTCAGCACCATGCCTTCGGACAACTGGTCGACCATCTGCCGCTGGATTTCCTGCCAGGGCGTCTGGCTCGGCGGGAATTTATAGCCTCCCTCCGCTGCGAGCTGCGCGCGCCGCGCGCTCAACTCCTTGTCGTCGATAAGGATATTCGCCTCACCCTTCCGGAGATCGATCCTTACGCGATCCCCGGTGCGCAGAACTGCAAGGCCGCCGCCCGCCGCCGCCTCGGGCGACGCATTCAGGATCGACGGCGAACCGGATGTACCCGACTGCCTGCCGTCGCCAATGCAAGGCAGCGACTTCACGCCGCGACTCAGCAGCGCCGCCGGCGCCGTCATGTTCACGACCTCCGCCGCGCCGGGATAGCCGATCGCGCCGACGCCACGCATGAACAGCATGCAGTGCTCGTCGATATTCAGCGCCGGATCGTTGATCCTCGCGTGATAATCCTCCGGACCGTCAAACACGATCGCGCGTCCCTCAAAGGCGTCGGGATCTTTCGGATCGGACAGATAGCGGTCGCGAAACTCTTTCGAGATCACGGATGTTTTCATGATCGCGCTATCGAACAGGTTGCCCTTCATCACGATGAAACCGGCATCGGCCCGCAAGGGCTTCTCATAGGGCCAGATCACGTCGCGATCGACAACTTCGCGGCCGCTGCAGTTTTCACCGATCGACTTGCCGTTCACGGTGAGCGCGCCTTCGTGAATTTTCTTCTGCTTCATCAGTTCACTGATCACGGCAGGAATCCCGCCGGCGCGGTGAAACTCCTCGCCGAGATATTTCCCGGCCGGCATCATGTTCACGAGCAGCGGAATCTTGTGGCCCAGCTTCTGCCAGTCATCGACATCGAGTGAAACGCCGATGTGCCGGGCGATGGCATTC
>JAEZFA010000297.1 GCA_023417665.1 Pseudomonadota bacterium
TGCCTATACCAAGCCCGTGCAGTTTCCGGAGAACGTCGAGCTGATCAAGAAATACTACGACAAGATCGAAGGTTCGATGGCCAAGGGCTGACGATCACGAAAGCAAAAGGCCGCCGGAATGGCGGCCTTTTGTTTGAAAGTACGGAAAAGCCTAGGCGCGCAGCGCCATCATCCTTGGCTGCAACTGCGATTGCGGCTTCTTCTCGACCGCATGCACATAAAGCCCGCGCTTCTCGGGCAGCGGCATGAAGAGATCCGTGAAGCCGACGACGGTTTCGGCAGCCCCCAGCAACAGATGCCCGTCTTTGACCAGCAGGCGCGAAATCCGCTTGAGCACGTCCTGCTTGGTCTTTGAATCGAAATAGATCAGCACGTTGCGGCAGAAAATCACGTCGAACATACCGAGCGGCGCGAAATCGTCGAGCAGGTTATGGCGGCGGAATTTCACCATGTCGCGCAGTTCCTGCGCGATGCGCCACTGATCGCCGTCCTGCTTGAAATATTTCAGCAGCAACTGGATCGGCAGGCCGCGCTGCACTTCGAACTGCGTATAGAGACCGGACTTGGCCTTCTCGAGCACTTCGGTCGAAATGTCGGTCGCGAGAATTTCGATGTGCCAGCCCGCGAACTGCTCCTTGGCCTGCAGGAACATCATCGCGAGCGAATACGGCTCCTGGCCGGTCGATGCCGCCGCGCACCAGATGCGAAGGCGTTTGCCGATCGCCCGCGCCGCCAGCATGTGCGGCAGCACCGTATCCTGAAAGCGGTCGAACGGCGTCTTGTCGCGAAAGAAGAAACTTTCGTTGATCGTCATCGCTTCGGTGACGCGCTGGCGCAGCGGCTCCTCGGCAAAGGCCTTGAGTTTCGTCACCAGATCGCCGATCGAACCGCAATTGTTCTGCCGCGCCACCGGAAGCAGCCGGCTCTCGATCAGATACTGCTTGTCGCCGGCCAGTTGCAGGCCGGAGCGTTCGTTCAGAAGCTTGCTGAGATAAGCGTAATCCTGCGGCGTCACGAATGATCTCCTGAAACGATGCGCACGGCCTTCGGGCCGATCTCGTGCAAGGGAAGCACGGCCGCACAGGCGCCGGCGGTCGCGGCCGAACCCGGCATGCCCCAGATCACGCTGGTGGCCTCGTCCTGCGCGATCACGCTGCCGCCGTGATCGGCGAGCGCCAGCGCGCCTTTCTTGCCGTCGGAACCCATGCCAGTCAGCACGATGGCAAGCGCGCGGCCGTCGAGGGCATAGGATGCCGAGAGAAACAGCGCATCCACCGCGGGTTTGCAGAAATGAATCGGCGCGGAGTCGTCGATCACGACCTCGACGCCATGGTCGCGACGGATCAGCGCGAGATGCTTGCCGCCGGGCGCGACATAGATGAGCCCCGCTTTCAGCGGCTCGCCGTTGATGGCTTCGCGCGCGGGCTTGCCGGCAAAGCGGCCGAGATGCTCGGCAAGCGTCGCGGTGAAAATCGGCGGCATGTGCTGCACGATCAGGATCGGCACGCGATCCACCACCGGGGCAAGCGCCTTGATCAGAATTTGCAACGCCTGCGGGCCGCCGGTCGAAGCGCCGATCAGGATCGCGCGCGGCAACACGCGCGAGAACTGGCGCAGCGGAATGTCGGCAGGCGACGTCTTCGGTGTCGGCGGAACGCCGCGCAGTTCGCGCCGCGGCAAGGTGAAGTGCGCGGCACGCCGGCCGAGCTGGCGGATTTTATCGACCAGCGCGCGGCGGAATTCATCGGTCGCGCCTGCGGCATGATTGATGTCGGGCTTCGGCACGCAATCCGACGCGCCCATCGAAAGCGCCTTCAGCGTGATTTCGGCACCGCGCTTGGTCAGCGACGAGGCCATGATCACCGGAAGCCGCGGGCGGCGAATGAGGATTTCCTTCAGCGTCGCAAGGCCGTCGAGTTCCGGCATCTCGATGTCGAGAATCACGACATCGGGACTTGCGGACTGCAACTGATCCAGCGCCTCGCGTCCGTTCTTGCAGACGCGCACCACCTGCATGTCCGGTTCGAGACCGATCCAGCGCGACACCAGCCCGCGCACGACGACCGCGTCATCGACGATCATCACGCGCACGGGGAGCGCGGCCTTCGTTTGCGAAACGGGACGGAGCTGGTTCATGTGCTGAGCGGGGCGCTATGCCTCCTGCCCGACTCTGGTCAGATCAGCCCGACTTCCTGAAACTTCGCTTCGACGATTTCCTTGTCGAAGGGCTTCATGATGTATTCGTCCGCGCCCGCATGCATCGCACGCGCGATATGAGCCAGATCGTTCTCCGTCGTGCAGAATACGACCTTGGGACGATCGCCGCCCGGCATGGCGCGCAGCGCACGCAGGAAATCGAATCCGTCCATGACCGGCATGTTCCAGTCGAGCAGGATCGCTTCGGGCATGTCCTTCGCGCAGGTATCGAGCGCCTGGCGCCCGTCGGACGCTTCGAGCACGTTGAAGCCGAAGTTCTCCAGAATTCGCCGGGCGACTTTGCGGATCACGCTGGAGTCGTCGACGATAAGACAGCGTTTCATGGTTTCGTTCCTTCTCACATTCACGCGGCCAGCGTGTCTTTGCCAAAGTTGAGGATTCGGTCGACGTCGAGCACGATCATGAGACGGTCTTCGAGGCGATAGACGCCGGTCGAGATCGCGGTCCAGTCCTGCTGCATGTTGATCGGCACGCTATCGAGCGAGCCTGCGGTAAGCTTGAGCACTTCACCCATGGAATCGACCAGCAGGCCGTAAGCCTCGCCGTCCTGATCGATCCCGATCGCCATCTGCTTGCTCGCGACGTCGCGCGGCGGCAGGCCGAGGCGCTTGCGCATGTCGAGCGCCGTGACGACGCGGCCCCTGAGGTTGAGCACGCCGGAAATTTCCGCAGGCGCCAGCGGCACGCGGGTGATGCGCTCGGCTTCGAACACGTCATGCACGCGCGTGATGGGAATGCCGAAGAGTTGCCCCGCAATCCAGGCCGTGACGAATTCGATCTCGCCGGAATGGTGCATGCTCATGCCGCCTCCCGCATTTCGGACGCAGCGTGCTTGATCGCCTGCAGCAACCCGCGGCGATCGAACTTCGCGACATAGCCAGCCATCCCGGCCGCTTCGCTTCGCGCGAGCGAAGCGCTGTTGAGCGTCGAGGAAAGACCGATCACAGGCACAGAACCATGCCGCGCGTTCGCGTGCAGCGCCTCGCTCAACGCAAAGCCGTCGAGGCCCGGCATTTCGATGTCGGTCACGACGATATCGAACCGCGCGCCGCGTTCGACCATGCCGAGCGCCTCCTGCGCACCGCCAAGGGCCGTGACCTCATAGCCCGCTGCCTGCAGCACCGGGGCGAGCATGTTGCGGAAGAACGCCGAGTCGTCGACGAACAGGAGCTTCGGTTTTTCCGAGGCGCTCGCCTTGCCGTCGAACCAGTCGGCAAAGCCGAGCGGCAGGAAATGCGCGACGTCGATGATTTCGGCCGCCTGACCGCGCACGACCGCCGAGCCGATGATACCGGGTTTCTCGCTTCCGACTTTGATCTCGAGGCGGTCCTCGACGATATCGACGATCTGATCGACGATGAGCCCGACCGAACGGCCGCCTTCGGTGAAAACCAGAAGCGGCTGCTTGCCTTCCTTCGCAAGCACCGCACTTTCGTCCGCCGGCACCAGCGGCATCAAGCCGCCGCGATACTGCACCATCGGCAGGCCGCTGGAATATTCGATCTGCCGGACGTCGACTTTCTCGAGCCGCGTCACCAGCGAGAGCGGCACCGCTTTGCAGACATCGGAGCCCGAGCGAAACACGAGCAGCGACATGGATTTCAGCGTGTCGTCCTCGATCGCTTCTTCCTTCGCCGCGAAGCTGTCGAGGGTACGCTCCTCCCGGGTCGCACCGATCGTCTGCGCGATCCCGTTGGGATCGAGGATCATGATGACGGAGCCGTCGCCGAGGATGGTATTTCCGCCGAGAACCTTGATGCCGCGCAGGCTGGAGGCGACCGGCTTCACCACGATTTCCTCGGTGTGAAGCACGTCATCGACCACGATTCCGAACAGGCTCTGTCCGACCTGCATGACGACGATGAAAGACTCGCTTCCCGCGCCGCCCTGCACCGGCAGATTCAGCATCCGGCTCAGCGAAAGCAGCGGCAGGAGCTTGTCGCGCAGCCGCAGCACCAGCGCGCCGTTGATCTCTTCCACGAGCTTGGCATTCGAACCGCGATGCACGAGTTCGACCACCGCAACCTGCGGGATTGCGTAGCGCTCACCACAGGCTTCGACGATCAGCGCCGGAACGATCGCGAGCGTGAGCGGAATTTTGATGGAGAACGTCGAGCCGCGGCCGGGCACCGACTTCAGGTCGATGGTGCCGCCGATCTGATCGATATTGGTCTTGACGACATCCATGCCGACGCCGCGGCCGGAAACGCTCGTGACCTTTTCCGCGGTCGAGAAGCCCGGCGCGAAGATGAGCTTGTACAGCTGCGCTTCGCCCGGATGCTCGCCTTCACCGATCAGACCGACATCGATAGCGCGCCGGCGAATCTTGGAGAGATTGAGCCCGCGGCCGTCGTCGGCAATTTCGATCACGATCTGGCCGCTGGCCTGATAGGCGGAAAGGCGGATCGTTCCCTTGCCCGGCTTGCCTGCCGCGCGGCGCTCCTCCGGCGTTTCCAGACCGTGGTCGGCGGAATTGCGCACCATATGCGTCAGCGGATCGCGGATGATGTCGAGCACCTGACGGTCGAGTTCCGTCTCGGCGCCGTGCATCTCGAGTTCGATTTCCTTCCCGAGTTCGTTGCCGAGATCGCGCACGATGCGAGGCAACTTCGCCCAGGCATTGCCGATCGGCTGCATGCGGGTCTTCATGACCCCTTCCTGCAGTTCGGCCGTCACGTTGGAGAGCCGCTGCAGCGGCACTTTGAATTCGCTTTCCGAATGGCGGCGAACGATCTCGAGCAACTGGTTCCGGGTCAGAACCAGTTCCGAAACCATGGTCATCAGCCGTTCGACGGTATCGACCGAAACGCGCAAGGTCTGCGACGCGGCATTCGCATCCGGGGTCCGGCGTTCGCCGATCCGTCGGTCGCCGTCGCGCCGTTCGTCGCGACGTTCATTCGGTCCCGGTGTGTCGCGGAATGCGCGCTCCAGATCGTCGAGCGACACTTCGCCGGGCCGCAACGGCCGCTCCAGCACCTGCGGCGTCAGCGTGCCGACGGTGAGTTCTTCCTTCACGGCCTGCTGCGCGCCGCCGTCGATCGCCATCTGCTCGAGCTGCACGATCAGGTCGCCATCGGAACCGGAAGGCTCGGCCTGCGTCGCTTCGAGTTCGGCGAGGATGGATTTCAGCCGGTCGATGGTGATGAGCACGAGCGAAACCGCTTCGGCCGTGACCGGCGCGCCGTCGCGGAACTTGCCCATGACGGTTTCGGCGGCGTGCGCCAGCGCTTCGAGGCGAGGCAGTCCGATGAAGCCGCAGGTTCCCTTGATCGTATGCACGAGACGGAAAATGCGGCCGAGAATTTCGGCGTTGTTCGGCTCCTGCTCGAACCGGACCAGCTCGTTGTCGACGACATCGAGGCTTTCGTTCGTCTCGGTCAAGAATTCCCGAAGCAGGTCTTCCATGGTGGCCCGCGCATATCCAAAAGGCGGGCCTCGGCCTTTGCCCGGGCCGGGTCCGCGATGCACGGCAAGTATCGGTTCGCGAGGGTTAAGATTGCTTAAAACGAACGCTGTCGGCGCCACGTTCCAGCGCGGAAAAAGCCCGGCTTTATGGGCTCTACTGAACGGTGAGGGTCACGCTGCCGGGCGAGGCGACGATCGCGATCTGCATGCCCTGCTCGCGCGCCAGCACACCCGTATAGAAAGGCTGGATCGTCTGGGCGGAAATCGGCTCGGCCGGGGTGCCCGCAAGCAGGCTTTCGGTCGCCGGATGCACGCGGACCATCTGCGCTTCGACCTTGATCGTAAAGCCCATGCTTTCGCCCGCGCCGATCGGATCGACCGCCATGGTGCCGCCGCGCGGCACGAAGGTCGCGGCAATGGTCATCAGGTTCATCAGGAGCTTGACGCGGTTCTTCGCGATCAGCGTCTTCGGAATGGCGAAGTTGACCGCCAGATCCGGCTCGTAAAGACGCTTGGCGAGCGGCCCGGCGTCGCCGACATCGAGCTGCGCCGTGGGCGAGCCCGACGAGCCGAAGGCGATGCGGGCAAATTCGAGCTTGGCGGATGCCTTCACCGCGCTGTCGCGGATCAGTTTCATCGCCTCTTCCCGCGATTCCGCGTTCTGGTCCATTTCCAGAAGCTGGAAGCCGTTCTCCATGGCCGCCACCGGGTTGATGACGTCGTGACAGACCTTCGAGCAAAGCATGGCCGAAAGATCGAGGGCGGAGAGTTCGACGGGTGTGCTCATGGAATCAGCCCTATGCGATTCGCAGCATATTGGTCGAGCGCCGGGCCTCGTGATAGAGGCCGCAGGGACAGGACGACGAAGTGAATCGCACCGAGCGCAGCCGCATACTGACGGGCATGATCGAAGCCGCCGCCGAAGCCGGCACGCGGATCCGGGAAATGGCCGCGACCGGCATCGTTGCCCGCTCCAAAGCGGATTCGAGCCCCGTGACCGATGCCGATGAGGCGGCCGAAGCCATCATCGAGCGTCATTTGCAGGCGCTTCTTCCCGGCGTCCCCATGATCGGCGAAGAGGCCGTTGCCGGTGGCAGCAAGAAGAAGCCCGGCAGCAGCTTTTTCCTGGTCGATCCGATCGACGGCACCCGCGAGTTCGTGGCGAAGCGCCCTGAATACACCGTCAATATCGGGCTTCTGATCGACGGCACGCCGGCGCTCGGCGTGATTTACGCGCCGGCACTGGGCGAGCTTTACGCCGGCGGTGCTGGCGGCGCGTTGCGCCTCGCGCTGCCCGCGGGCCGCAAACCTGAACAGGCTGCGCCGGAGCCAATCCGCACACGCCCGCCGGCAAAGAAACTGGTCGCGGTCGTGAGCCACTCTCACCTCGACAGTGCCACCAGCGCCTGGCTGCGCCAGCGCGCAATCGAGGACACCCTCAAGGTCGGCTCCTCGATCAAGTTCTGCCGCGTGGCCGAAGGTAAGGCCGACATTTATCCGCGCCTCGCGCCGGTGAGCGAGTGGGACATCGCCGCGGGCCACGCGATCCTGATGGCGGCCGGCGGCTCGGTGCGCGCGCCCGACGGCAGCCCGCTGCATTACGGCAAGCGGGCGGACGACTATGAGGTGAAGAACTTCATCGCTACCGGCCGCGCGGCGCTCTGAGCGTCAGGGCACGAGCTTTTTCTGCACACCGGGCCAGGCCTGATCGGCCGTTTCCGTCAAATGCTTTGCGTTCGCGAGAAACCGCGCGCGGCTTTCCGCCCGCGCGAACAGATAGAGCTTGCCGTCGCTGACCGCGAAAAAAGCCGGGTTTCCCTCCAGCGGAATTCCTTCGCCGACCGCCAGCGGATCATAGCCGCCGAATGCCGGGATGAAGTCCACGGGCGAGCGCACGAAGGCGGCGCGATTGGCCTCCGACTGGAATCGCCAGGTGACACCGGCAAACCGGTATTCGAATGCTTCGTCCCCGATCTTCGCCGTCCGATCGATGAAATAGGCGACCGGATCATAGCCGTAGAGCGCGATCCCGCTCCGGGGGTCGGTCACATAGCGCTCGGTGGTGGCGGCTTTGGCCGCGAATGCGAAACAGGTGACCACGAACCAGGCGGCCAGTAATCCGGCCAAAATGCGTCGCGACGGCATCCGCGGCTTCCCTATTGGCCCTCGACCGCTCAAGATTCGCGACCGCCGGGCATTGATTCGCCAAGCTTATTGGCGGGCCGGTATGCGTCGGGTTAAGGCCGCCGGACGGGCCTATAAAAAGGGCGCAATTCCTGCGCCATCTGCCTGCGAGTTTCTTTCGCCGGAGATCACCAATGAAGTTTCGGACCACCCTCCTCGCTGTCGTCGCGCTGTTTGCCACGCTCGTTTCGGCGCAGGCGCAGAACAATTATCAGCAGAAGTATTCGAACAACGAGATCCTGGACGCTGGCCATCGCTTCTTCGGCACCACGTCGCGCGAACTGGCGCTTCTGGTCGAGCGAGCGACCAAGCGCTGGGGCCAGCCGAACGGGTACATTCTCGGCGAGGAAGCGGGCGGTGCCATCACCGTCGGGCTGCGCTACGGCGAAGGCACGCTTTACACGCGCAATGCCGGCGACCGCCGCGTTTACTGGCAGGGGCCCTCGATCGGCTTCGACGTAGGCGGCGAAGGCGCGCGGGTCATGATGCTGGTCTACAATCTGCCGGCGGTGGAGTCGCTCTATAACCGCTACGTCGGCATCTCCGGCTCCGCCTATTTCGTCGGCGGTTTCGGCATGACGGCCGTGACCTGGGATCGGATCGTCATCGTGCCGATCCGCACCGGCGTCGGCCTTCGGCTTGGCGCCAATATCGGCTATCTGAAATTCACGCCCACGGCGACCTGGTTCCCGCTTTAAGCGATCGCCGCACGCCGTTTTCCCGCCACGGCGCCCGCGCGC
>JAEZFA010000037.1 GCA_023417665.1 Pseudomonadota bacterium
CGCTGTGCCGAACCCGTTCCGGTGGCGGTGGGGCCGTTTGTCGACGTGCGCCCGGGCCTCGTAGCCCGAGATGTGACCTCGGCCGATCGTGAACTGCTGTGGGCAGTCGTATGTTGGGTCGCAGAGCGGCCGGAGCGAGCGGTAGGCCTGCCGGGTGCCGCGCTTCACCGGTCGACACCCCGCCCGACGTCGATGCGTCCGAACCCGACGACGCCGCCGTCGGACCTCCAGTCCAGATCGTGTACCCGGATCTTCCGCATCTCGTTGCCCCCGACCGTCGTGGCCTCGTCGCCGTCGACGCCGACCACGATATTGGTGTGCTGGCCCAGCGCCGACGACCGGTCGTAGAGCACGACATCGCCCACGCGGGGCGTGTAGTCGCCGACCGGCTCGAAACGTCCGGTGTCCTCGAAGTACTCCTGCAGGGTGAACACGCCGGGGATGCGCCAATGTCCCGAGTGGGGGTTGGCGAACGGTGTCCCGGCCTCGCGCATGATCCAGCTGACGAAGTTCGCGCACCACGGTTCGTCGACGCCCTCGGAGTAGAACGTGCCCGGGCGCTGTGCGGCGTGCTCGGCGCGGAGCAACTGCACGATCCGGTTCTGGGCCGGCGTCAGCTGTGCTGCGTCGACTTGGGGGAACTCCGCCGTGTCCCAGGGCAGCCACCGCTCGGGAACGGTGCGCCAGGCGATCAGCCCGGAGCTCAGCATCAGGACCACGACGACCGCTGCTGCGACGACGAGCGGCCGGCGTCGCCGGCGGGGCGAACGTTCGTCGAGGTCCCTGCGTTCGTCGAGGTCCCTGCGTTCTCCGAGGTCACTGGCCGGGTCGGGTCTCACCTCGACGAGTGTAAGGACCCCCACACGGTGCGGTGCCGCGCCGCGTATCGGGCCTTGGCAGAATGACGGGCTGGCGGGGGCTGCGAACCACGACCGTGAGAAGAACGGGGCGGAAGACGACATGACGGACGAACCGGGGCACGAGCCGGTACTGCGTGCGGGGGACACCTGTCGGGAGATCGCCACCGCCGACCGCGTCGCCTGCATCGTCGATGCGGCGGATTACTTCCTGCACGCCAAGTCGGCCCTGCTGCAGGCGCGACGCCGCGTCATCCTCATCGGCTGGGACGTCGACACCCGGATCAGCCTGGACCCGCGGTCACCGGAGGGCGAGGTTCCCGACCGGCTCGGGGAGTTCCTCAAATGGCTCGGCGCGAATCGCGCGGGCCTCGAGATCTACGTGCTGCGCTGGAGCACCGGGGCGTTCACCGGGATGTTGCGCGGGGTAGCGCCGCCCTTCGTCCAGGATCTCTTCACCGGGCGTCGTCTGCATTTCCGGATCGATGCCGCGCATCCGGTGTCGGCCGCCCACCACCAGAAGATCGCGGTCATCGACGACCAGTTCTCGTTCTGCGGCGGCATCGATATGACGGTGAATCGCTGGGATACCTCGGAACATCTGTCGCACAACGACTTTCGTCGTGGTCCTGACGGTGAACCACATGGTCCCTGGCATGATGTGACGGTCGCGCTCGACGGGGATGCGGCACGTGTCGTCGCGGGTGTCGCCGTCGACCGGTGGGAAGCCGCGACCGGTGAGCGTCTGGCGCCACTCGTCGACACCGCCGGTCCCGACATCTGGCCCGAGGATCTCGGGGTCACGTTCACCGACTGCGAGGTCGGGGTCGCCCGCACCATCCCGCACTACAACGATCGTGACGAGGTCGACGAGATCCGCCGGCTCTACAAGGCGGCCTTCGCAGCGGCCCGGCGCACGATCTACATCGAGAGCCAGTATCTGGCGGCCCGCGAGATCGCGGACGCACTGGCCGAACGGCTCGCCGAACCCGACGGTCCGGAGATCGTCATGGTCCTTCCCCGGCACGCCGACAGCCCGGTCGAACGGCTCGCCATGGACGGCGCACGGCACAAACTCCTCCGGATGCTGTGGCGTGCCGACGTCTACGACCGGTTCCGTGCCTACTACCCGGTGACGTCGGAGGGCGAAGAGATCTACGTGCACGCCAAGGTCCTCGTCGTCGACGACATCCTGCTGCGCGTCGGCTCGTCCAATCTCAACAACCGATCGCTGGGCTTCGACAGTGAGTGCGTTGTGGCCATCGAGGCGCGCCGCGACGACCCCGACGATGCGAGAATCCGCGACACCATCGCGTTGATGCGGACCCGGCTGCTGTCGGAACATCTCGACGTCGCCGCTGAGGTCTTCGACGACGCTGTGCGAGAGAAGGATTCGCTCGTCGGCGCGATCGAGTCGCTGACCACCCCGGGCCGCACACTCGAACGGTTCGACCGTGAGGTGATCGAGGACGAGGCGTCGATCATCGCCGAGAACGAACTCGTGGACCCGGAGGATGCGCGCACTCCGCTGACGGAACGCGTCTATCGCAGTGTGCTTCGGCGGGGAGTCGGGAAGCGATTGGCGCGCTTGAGTTCTACGCGCTGAGATCCGCCCCTGAGAACGGCTCTGGGTAGCACGGTCGACGATATCGTCGTTCGGCACCGTCTGAGGGATGTTGTCCAGGGTCTGATCGCAGCGCAGCGGCTCGGGGAGCTCAGTCCCGAGACCGTGCGGCCTCAATGGCGGGAGAGATGATCTCGGCGAGATCTGCCGCGACGTCGCGGTCACCTTCGGGAGGCATCGCGACGTAGCTCAGTGCCATTCGGGTGATCGCGCGCGAGATCCTTTCGGTGTCGGAGTCGGGCATCGACAACCATGTCGATTCGCGGAATGCCTGTGCCAGTCGGTCGCTCGCGGTGGCGATGATCGGCGCCACAT
>JAEZFA010000053.1 GCA_023417665.1 Pseudomonadota bacterium
AAGGCTACGCCGATCGACTTCGCCTATGCCGTGCATACCGATGTCGGCAACAGCGCGATCGGATGCAAGATCAACGGACAGGTCGCGCCGCTGGTTTCCGAACTGCAAACCGGCGACGAGGTAGAGATCATTCGCTCCGACGCGAAAGCGCCGCCCGCGGCATGGGATGCGATCGTCATTACCGGCAAGGCGCGGGCCGCGATCCGGCGTGCAACGCGCTCGACCGTCCGTGCGCAATATACCGGCCTCGGGCGGCGGATGACGGAGCGTGCCTTTGCCAAG
Source organism: Pseudomonadota bacterium (assembly GCA_023417665.1). Taxonomy (GTDB): domain Bacteria; phylum Pseudomonadota; class Alphaproteobacteria; order Rhizobiales; family Xanthobacteraceae. The sequence continues at coordinate 283 of JAEZFA010000053.1, forward strand.
GCCTCGCTCGCATTCTCCGACGAGAAGCTGCAGGCGGCGCTACCGCGGCTCGCGCGTCATACCATCGAGGATCTTTATTCCTCGGTCGGGCGCGGCGAGATCAAGCCGGACGACGTGCTGAAGGCGGTCGATCCCGACTGGCGTGGCGGCCGCACGGCCGGGGCCAAGGCGCCGAAAACCGAAGGCGGATGGTTCGGTCTTCGCCGCGCGTCTTCGCTGAAATTCCGTATCCCGGAGAAAAAGGTCGAGGAAGAGAAGACCGCCGCGATCCCGATCCGCGGCATCAATGGCGAGTTGCCGGTGCGGTTTGCGCCGCTCGGCGGCGCGGTGCCGGGCGACCGGATTGTCGGAATTCTGACGCCGGGCGAGGGGATCACGATTTATCCGATCCACTCACCGGCGTTGAAGGAGTTCGACGACCAGCCCGAACGCTGGCTCGACGTGCGGTGGGACGTGGAAGATTCGGAATTCCAGCGTTTCCCCGCGCAGATCGTGGTGACGGTCGCGAACGCGCCCGGCTCGCTTGCGCAGATTGCGACCGTGATCGGAGAGCATGGCGGCAATATCGACAACATCCGAATGAACGGAAAATCGCCGGACTTCAGCCGCATGGTCATCGATGTCGAGGTGTTCGACCTGAAGCATCTCAATGCGATCCTGACGCAGTTGCGCGCGAAAAAAGTGGTATCGGCGGCAGAGCGCGTAAATGGATAAGAACATTCCGATCCGGCTTGGCGTGAACATCGACCACGTCGCGACCGTCCGCAATGCGCGGGGCGGCTATCATCCCGATCCGATCCGTGCTGCGCGGGCAGCGCTTGCGGCCGGCGCCCACGGCATCACGGCGCATCTGCGCGAAGACCGGCGTCATATCGTCGATCTCGATGTCGAACGTCTGATGAAAGACATCGAAGCGCCGCTCAATCTGGAAATGGCGGCTACCGAGGAGATGGTCGGCATTGCGTGCCGCCTGAATCCTCATGCGGTTTGTCTCGTGCCGGAGAAGCGCGCCGAGCGCACCACCGAGGGCGGCCTCGATGTCATCGGCGGCGGTGATGCGCTGCAGCGCGCGGTCGACGTGCTCTCGCGGCATAGCCGCGTTTCGCTTTTCATCGCGCCGGACCCCGCGCAGATCGAGGCGGCCGCAAAAGCCGGTGCTGCCGTCGTTGAACTTCACACCGGCACCTGGTGCGAAGCCGTGATCGCGACGGAAGAGGACGTGGCGCAGACGGAGTTCGCGAAGATCGTTGCCGGCGCGCAGCAGGCTGCCGCACTCGGACTGGAAGTGCATGCCGGCCACGGTCTGGATTATCGCACGGCGGAGGTGATCTCGACGCTGCCGCAAATCAAGGAGCTGAACATCGGCCACTATCTGGTCGGGGAGGCGGTGTTCTGCGGGTTCGACGCCGCAATCAGAAACATGCTCGCGGCAATGGCGCGAGGGCGCGAGCGAACTGGAGTCGCGGCATGATCATCGGTATGGGCTCCGATCTTTGCGATGCGCGGCGCATTCAGAAAAGTATCGAGCGCTTCGGGGACCGCTTTCTGGATCGGGTTTTTACACAGAAAGAACGCGAGCGCTCCGAGCGGAAGAAGTTGCGGGCGGAGTCTTACGCCAAGCGCTTCGCGGCCAAGGAGGCCTGCGCCAAGGCGCTCGGCACCGGCTTTCGTGCCGGCGTGTTCTTCCGCGATCTCGGCGTCGTGAACATGCCGTCCGGCAAGCCGACGATGAAGCTGACGGGCGGCGCCCTCGAGCGGCTGAATGCCCTGATTCCGGCGGGTTTCGAGGCCCAGATCGATCTCACCCTGACCGACGAGGGGCCTTTGGCGCAGGCGATCGTCATTATTTCCGCGGTGCCCAAGGCGTCCCGTTAGCCGCATTGCCTCGTCGAAAACCGCCGTCTATACGGGCGGCGCCCGCGAATTCCCGGAGAAACTTCCCAAGATGAGCGCGACCACCGAAAAGAAAGAAGGCGGGTTCGGCGAACTCGTCAGCATCGGCTTTCAGGCGCTGGTCATTGCGCTGGTCATCCGCACGCTGCTGTTCCAGCCCTTCAACATCCCGTCGGGATCGATGAAGGCGACGCTGCTCGTCGGCGATTACATCTTCGTCTCGAAGTATTCCTATGGCTACACGAAATACTCGGTGCCCTTCGCGCTGATCCCGTTCGAGGGGCGCATCTGGGCAGCCACGCCCAAGCGTGGTGACGTCGCCGTCTTCCGCAATCCGAAAGATGACTCCACCGACTACATCAAGCGCGTGATCGGTCTGCCCGGCGACCGCATCCAGATGGTCAACGGCGAATTGCACATCAACGGGCAGGCGGTGAAGCGCGAGCAGGTGACCGACTGGCTTTCCGACGATCGGCGGGAAATCGGCAAGCGTGTGAAGCGCTGGCGCGAAACGCTTCCAAACGGCGTTACTTACGAAACGCTGGATCTGGGCGAGAGCTACTACGACAATACGCCGGAATATGTCGTTCCCGCCGGTCACTATTTCATGATGGGCGACAATCGCGACAACTCGACCGACAGCCGCGTGTTGTCGGCGGTCGGCTATGTGCCGCTTGAAAACTTCGTCGGGCGCGCGGAGATCATTTTCTTCTCGCTTTCCGAAGGAACCGCGATCTACGAACTCTGGCGCTGGCCGTTCGACGTGCGTTGGAGCCGGATCTTTTCCGTCGTGCGATGACGCGGAAGAAGAGCGATCTTGCCTCATTGGAAGAGCGGCTCGGTCACCGCTTCCGGGATGTAGCGCTGCTCGATCAGGCGCTGACGCACAAGAGCTTCGTCACCGGACGTAAACACGCGAGCAATCAGCGGCTCGAATTTCTCGGCGACCGGGTGCTCGGGCTCGCGGTCGCCGAAATGCTCTATGCGTCTTATCCCGGCAATCTCGAAGGCGAACTTTCGCAGCGGCATACTGCACTCGTGCGCAACGAAACCTGCGTCGAGGTTGCGCAGTTGCTCGATCTCGGTCCGCATCTGCGGCTCGGCTCCGGCGAGCGCAATGCCGGCGGGGAGCGAAACCCTTCCATTCTTGGTGATGCCTGCGAGGCGGTGATCGGTGCCGTGTTTCTCGACGGCGGTTACGAGCCCGCGCGGGCGATGATCGAGCGCTACTGGCGGCCGTTGATGACAGCGACAGCGCAGGCGCCCCGCGACGCCAAGGCGCTTTTGCAGGAATGGGCGCTGGGCCGCGGTTTGCCGGTTCCGAATTATCGCGAGGTCGAGCGCAGCGGGCCGGATCACAAGCCGCTATTTCGTGTTGCGGTCGAACTGCCCGGCATTTTGCCGGTTGACGGGATTGGCCCGTCGAAGCGGGAGGCGGAGCGCGCCGCCGCCTCGGCCATGCTCGCGCGAGAAGGTGTGCTGATTCATGACTGAAGAAACCCGCGCCGGGTTCGTTGCCCTGATCGGGGCGCCGAACGCCGGAAAATCGACGCTCCTGAATGCGCTGGTCGGCGCCAAGGTTTCGATCGTCACCCATAAGGTGCAGACGACCCGGGTGCCGGTGCGCGGGATCGCGATTGCCGGACCGGCGCAGATCGTGTTCGTCGATACGCCGGGTATCTTCGCGCCAAAGCGCCGGCTCGACCGGGCCATGGTGGGCTCCGCCTGGCAGGGCGCGACCGACGCCGATCTCGTCGCGCTCCTGATCGACGCCCAGCGCGGGCTCGACGAAGAGAACGGCCGCATCGTCGAAAAGCTTGCAGAGGTGCCGCAGCCGAAAGTGCTGATCCTGAACAAGATCGATCTGGTAG
>JAEZFA010000077.1 GCA_023417665.1 Pseudomonadota bacterium
CCCCCGCGCCCCGCGCCGGCGCGGCGCGCGGCGGGGGCCGCCAGACGCGCCGCCCCCGTCGCATGCGCCGGACCGCTGACCACGACCGCGTGACCCCGCTTGTATTTATGGCCATCCATGCGCGGCCAGGGATAATCCCCGATCCAGCGCTCCGGCGTGTTGCGCGTGAGCGAACCCGCGACTTCGCGCACCGCGCGATCGGGAATGCCGATGTCCGCGACGATCACCGCGCCCGCATACGCGCGCCCGGGCATGAGCAGATGACCGGGCTTCATCCGGCAGAACGTCACGGTCTTTGCGGCACGCACCGCGACGCCCCGCACCATGCCCGTCGCGCCGTCGATCCCGCTCGGCAGATCGACCGCGATCACGGGACGGCCCGACGCATTGATCGCCTCGACCGCGCCGCGAGCCTCGCCTTTCAGGTCGCGCGAAAGCCCGGCGCCGAACAACGCATCCACGATCAGGTCGCAGCCTTCGAGCAACGCCGGCGCGAAGGCCGCGATTTCGCCGCTCCATCGCGCCGCGGCCAGCGCCGCGTCGCCTTTCAGGGCCTCGCGTCTGCCGAGGAGCGAGAGGCGCACCGCGAAGCCCTGCTCGCGCAGAAGACGCGCCGCGACGAAGCCGTCGCCGCCGTTATTACCCGGTCCACAGACGACGGCGAGCCGCCGGCCGGTCACGCCGGCATCCGTCACGGCCCGCGCAACTGCAGCACCCGCCCGCTCCATGAGATCAATGCCGGGCGTCCCCGCGTCGATCGTCCACCGATCCGCGGCATTCATTTCTTCCGGCGTCAGGATTTCGCTCATAATGAAAGGCTATCACGACGGCAGATGCGGCCGCGCATACTGGCGTGGCTGGCACCTTCTGCCTAAACTGCACGCTTTGCCCAAGGAAAGAGCGCGGCCCTTCTGCTGCTTTTCTAGTCAGTTCGCCTAGAAGATAGGCTCACACTAACCCCCGGAGTTTCATACGTTAGTACGCGCTCCGGTTTTGCCTGCAAAATCAACGTGTCGGCCGAGGCCGGAGGCTGGCACGGACCCTGCTAATGCGAGCCCGGCTCGAATGTGCGCGGTTACGCGCAAATAAGCCCCGGAGAGGAAAGCAAGCCAATGAAGAAGGTCGAAGCCATCATCAAGCCGTTCAAGCTCGATGAGGTGAAGGAAGCGCTGCAGGAAGTCGGCCTGCAGGGTATCACCGTGACCGAAGCCAAGGGTTTCGGCCGCCAGAAAGGTCACACCGAGCTCTACCGGGGCGCGGAGTATGTCGTCGATTTTCTCCCCAAGGTGAAAATCGAGATCGTGCTCACCGATCCGATGGTCGAGAAGGCGATCGACGCGATCCGCAAGGCCGCGCAAACCGGCCGGATCGGCGACGGCAAGATTTTCGTTTCCAACATCGAGGAAGCGATCCGCATTCGAACCGGCGAGTCCGGCGACGACGCCGTCTAGCCAAATCACGCTCAAACGAAAGAATATCCCCGGGCCCGGGGATGCAAACACGAGGGGAACTACCGCAATGACTACCGCGAAAGATGTCCTGAAGCTGATCAAGGATCAGGACGTGAAGTATGTCGATCTCCGTTTCACCGATCCGCGCGGCAAGTGGCAGCACGTCACGTTCGACGTCGGCATGATCGACGAAGAAATGTTTTCGGAAGGCACGATGTTCGACGGCTCCTCGATCGCCGGCTGGAAGGCGATCAACGAGTCCGACATGAACCTGATGCCCGACCCGGCCACCGCCTGCATTGATCCGTTCTTTGCGGAAACCACGCTCTCCATCGTCTGCGACGTGCTCGAGCCCACCACCGGCGAGCCCTATAACCGCGATCCGCGCGGCATCGCCAAGAAGGCGGAAGCCTTCGTGAAATCCTCCGGCGTCGGCGATGCGGTCTATTTCGGCCCCGAAGCCGAATTCTTCGTGTTCGATGACGTGAAATATGCCGCCGATCCGTACAACACCGGATTCCGGCTCGACTCCGTCGAACTGCCGATCAACTCCGCGACCGACTACGAGTCCGGCAACCTCGGCCACCGCGTACGCACCAAGGGCGGCTACCTCCCGGTGCCGCCGCAGGACTCGGCACAGGACATGCGCTCCGAGATGCTCGGCGCCATGGCGCGCATGGGCGCCAAGGTCGAGAAGCATCACCACGAAGTCGCTTCCGCCCAGCACGAGCTCGGCCTGAAGTTCGGCACGCTGACCACCATGGCCGACCATATGCAGATCTATAAGTACTGCATCCATCAGGTCGCGAACATGTACGGCAAGACCGCGACCTTCATGCCGAAGCCGGTTTACGGCGACAACGGCTCGGGCATGCATTGCCATCAGTCGATCTGGAAGGGCTCGACGCCGACCTTCGCCGGCGACAAGTATGCCGGTCTTTCGGACACCTGCCTCTCCTACATCGCGGGCATCATCAAGCACGCGAAGGCGCTCAACGCCTTCACCAACCCGTCGACCAATTCCTACAAGCGTCTGGTGCCGGGTTACGAAGCGCCGGTGCTGCTCGCCTATTCCGCGCGCAACCGTTCGGCGTCGTGCCGCATTCCCTTCACCTCGAACCCCAAGGCGAAGCGCGTCGAAGTGCGCTTCCCCGATCCGATGGCGAACCCCTATCTCGCCTTCGCCGCCATGCTGATGGCGGGCCTCGACGGCATCAAGAACAAGATGGATCCCGGCTCCGCGATGGACAAGGACCTCTATGACCTGCCGCCGAAGGAACTGAAGAGAATCCCGACCGTCTGCGGTTCGCTGCGCGAAGCGCTCGACTCGCTCAGGAAGGACAATGAATTCCTGAAAGCCGGCGGCGTGTTCGACGAGGATTTCATCGACAGCTACATCGCGCTCAAGATGCAGGACGTGGAGCGTTTCGAAATGACCCCGCATCCGGTCGAGTTCGAGATGTACTACTCCTACTAGGCTTCCTCCCGATCGCGCGTTCGTTTCTGGCGCGCGATCCAACTTTAAGGGGCGCTTCGTTTTCGAAGCGCCCTTTTTGTTTGCCGTCATGGACGAAGATATCTTGCCGACCGCGTATCAATACTGTTGCCGCGCGCATCGCATTTTCTAGAATGCAGCGGGGCACAAGATGTTTACGCGTCGCATAAAGTTAGTTTCATTCGGCATTGCCGCCTTATTGCTCCTTGCACTTCCGCGTGCGGTCCACGCGCAGGATTTCGTGCTCCCCTCGATCGAAGTCCTCGCGGGCTCCGGCGACCGCAACGCGCCGCCGAACGCTGCAACGGAAATCACCGTCACGCCGCAGCAGATCAACGCGCAGCCGGTGATGCGTCCCGGCGAGGTGCTGGAACAGGTACCCGGCCTCATCATCACGCAGCATTCCGGCGAGGGCAAAGCCAACCAGTATTTCCTGCGCGGCTTCAATCTCGACCACGGCACCGACATCGCGCTGTTCGTCGACGGCATGCCGGTGAACATGCGCACCCATGGTCACGGCCAGGGCTATGCCGACATCAACTTCCTGATCCCCGAACTGATCCAGTCGATGCGCGTCCGCAAGGGGCCCTACTTCGCCGATGAAGGCGACTTCGCTTCCGCGGGCGCGGTGCATATCGATTACGTCGACCGGCTGCCGCGCAATCTCGCGCAGGTCACGGCCGGCAGCTTCGGCTACCTGCGCGGCGTCGTGATCGGCGCGCATCAGGTCGGCCCCGGCACCGTGCTCGCGGCACTCGAAGCGACCGGCTACAACGGGCCTTGGACCAGTCCCGACAAGCTTCAGAAGTTCAACGGCGTCCTGCGCTACAGCCAGGGCACAGCGCTCGATGGATTTTCGGTGACGGCCATGGCCTTCGACAGCACCTGGAATTCGACCGACCAGGTGCCGCAACGCGCGATCGACCAGGGCGTGATCGACCGCTTCGGCACGATGGATCCGAGTGACGGCGGGCTGTCGCGCCGCTACAGCCTCTCCGGCCGCTGGAGCATGTCGACCGACACCACCGTCACGCAGATCAACGGCTATGTGATCCGCGCCGACATGCGGCTGTTCAACAACTTCACCTACTTCCTCGACGACCCGGTGAACGGCGACCAGTTCGCGCAGGCCGACAAGCGCGTGCTCGGCGGCATCAATGCCTCGCATGTCATCAAAAGCAGTTTCGCGAGCCTGCCGGTCGAAACCACCTTCGGCTTGCAAACCCGCTACGACGACATCCGCCTCGGCCTCTACCGCACCGCGCAGCGCCAGACATTGTCGACCGTGCGCGCCGACGAGGTGCAGGAAGCAAGCGCCGGCTTTTATGTGCAGCAGGTCGTTCGCTGGACCGACTGGATGCGCACCGTCGCCGGCCTGCGTTACGACCGCTATGTCGGCAAGGTTGCGAGCGACTTCGCGCCGAACTCCGGCAACGCCAATGACGGGATCGTCAGTCCCAAGCTCGGCATCGTGTTCGGCCCGTTCCGCCAGACCGAGTTCTTCGTCAATTTCGGCGAGGGCTTCCACTCCAACGACCTGCGCGGCGCGACCATCACGATCGATCCGAACGACCGCGTGACGACGCTTGCCAATGTGCCGCTGCTCGTGAAGTCGCGCGGCGGCGAAGTCGGCATCCGCAGCCGGCTCCTGCCCGGGCTCGACACCTCGCTCGCCTTCTTCCTGCTGGACTACGACTCCGAGCTTGTGTTTGTCGGCGATGCCGGCACCACCGAAGCGTCGCGGCCGAGCCGCCGCCTCGGCTTTGAATGGACCAACGTCTATCATTACAGTTCGTGGCTGCGCTTCGACCTCAATCTGGCCTACACCCACGCCCGCTTCACCGACATCGACCCTGCCGGCGATCACATCCCGGGCGCGGCCACCACGGTCGCAACGGCCGGCGTGAATTTCGGTCATGCGCAAGGCTGGTTCGGCGCGGTTCGGCTCCGGCATTTCGGCTCGCGGCCGCTGATTGAGGACGACAGCGTCCGCTCAGGCTCGACCACGCTCGTGAATGCGCGGCTCGGCTATCGCTTCGAGAACGGCACACGGCTCGTGCTCGACGCCATCAATCTCTTCAACGCGAAGTCGAACCAGATCGCCTATTTCTACGAATCCCGGCTGCCCGGCGAACCGGGACCGGTTTCCGACCGCCACGTCCATCCGGTCGAACCGCTTGCGCTGCGCCTGACGCTCTCCAAGGAGTTTTAGCGCAAGCTAGAGCGGCAGCAGCGCCCGCTCCGCAACCGCCTGCGCGAAAGTCGCGACCGTCACCACAATCCAGAGCACGACGGCAATGTTCACCGCTGGCCGGGTGAATGCGGGCGCGATGGCCGAGACCAGCCACCCGATCAGCGGAATGCCCTGCATCGCATGCAGCCCGATGAAGTGCGCGACGCGCAGATCGCCGCCGGTGCGCGACCAGCCGAAGAAGAAGGATCCGCCCGCGTCCGTCCGCACCCCGCCGACCCAGTGGTCGCTCTGCGTGCCCATATAGGCCGCCGTGAGACTTCCGAGCGCGGTCCCGACCAAGAGGCCGATGCCGATCGCATAGCGCAGATCGGGCCGCGCGATCGCATTCCGGCTCCTGAGAATCAGCCAGCCGATCCAGCCGCTGAGCACGGTCGCAATCAGGATCGTGACGCCCATCCAGGCATAAAGCGCGATGTTGAGTGCGGTCTCGCGGTTGAAGTGAGATGCCTCCGCGCGCGACGCGCGGAAGGTGATGTAGAGAATTTCCAGCATCAGGAAGACGCTGATCACCCAGATTGCGTTACGCACCGCCGGCCGTTCGCGCTGGCTGCGATCGAGAAACGGCATGAACAGCGCGAGCGTGATCAGAAAGATCGCGGCCGACGACATGAACTTCAGCGGCTTGATCCAGACATTGATGCCGTTGAAGGTCCGCGTCTCCGCGAGATAGGCGAAGAAGGTCGGCAGCATCATCGCTGCGAGCATCGCCGCGAAGATCAGGAGCACCGGCTCCTGCTGATAAA
>JAEZFA010000101.1 GCA_023417665.1 Pseudomonadota bacterium
CTCCAGCACCTTGATGACGCGGCCGGTATAGGGTGCGTCCTCCTCGTCGTCGCTGCGCTGGGTTCGCAGGAGCACGCGGTCGCCGACGCCGGGCATGGGAATGCCGGTCGGCTTGCGGCCGAAGATCAGGCGGATCAACGGCGCGGCACCGAATTCCGCTTCATCCCAGTCGAGCGGTTCGGCAATCAGGTCGCCGTCGCTGTTGCGGGAAACGATGCTCGCCATGACGGTGGCGGCGACATGACCGGCCGCCGTCATCTTGCGGCGGCGGCCTTTGAGTGCGCCGTCGTCTTTCAGGTCGCGCAGCAGCGTCTTCAGCTCCGCCTTGCCGGCTCTGTCGAGGCGGAAGGCGCGGATGATGTCGCGCTTCGATACGTCGCCGCCGCGCTCCGTGATGAAGGCGAGCAAATCCTCCCGCGAGGGCAGGGCGCCGTGCGGCTTGGGATCTCTGGTTTTCTTTTTAGGCTTTTTGGACAAATGGATTCTCGTGTCTGCTTTATAATTTCAAACTGCGGGCAGGGGAAATCGTTCGGACGCGCGTGATTGGCGGGCGGATAAAGCCGCGTGGTCGCGTTCCATCGGTTCTCCCTCGAGCCAAGTCGAGGGTGCGGAGCGCCACGGGACGCCACGTCTTCGTTTTTGCCGCGCCCATTTTTCCTGCACGAATGGGGCAAGCCCCAGGCGCGCTGATCAAGGGCGCGTATCGTCTCGCAGCGCTCCACATCGGCGTTCTTCCGTAAGGCTTCAGGACCGTGCTTCCGAGACGCTCGTCGGAGAGGTTTCTTCTCCGCTTCCCGTCTCCATTCCAGCCTCACAGGCAAAGCCCGTGACCGGTTAAGGTGCGGCAGCGGCCCGTAGTAGCCGCGGACGGTGACCCGAAGCCTCCCCGGTACATGGCTGCGAACCACGCACGGAGGCAGCACAAGTCGGGTTTACCGGACTTGTGCTCTCAATTAATCGATCTCGGGCAAGCCCGAGATCGATCCGTTTCCCACTTTAACGACGCCTCGCGAAAGCGCCCTCGAACGGAAACGGCAATAGGAATATAGTCCGGATATGCGGAAAGTCAAGGACGGCGCGTAGTCCTTGGGAGGGGCGGCGAAGCTATTCGCCGCTTTTCCCGGCGGCGTCGGTGCTTTCTTTTTTCTTCTTCGCAGGCGCTTTCTTCGCGGCAGTCTTCTTTTTGGCGGCTGCTTTCTTCTTCGGCTTTTCCGCGGTCGCGTCGCTGGTGCCGTTGGTCTTCTTCGCGGCTTTTTCCTTCTTCGGTTTCGCCGCTTTCTTGCTGCCCTTGGCGCCGGCGCGCGCGTCGATCAGTGCGACCGCTTCTTCGAGCGTGACGGTCGCGGGGTCCGACGTGGAGGGCAGGGTCGCGTTGACCTTGTTGTGCGAGACGTAAGGACCGTAGCGGCCTTCATGCGCCGTCACCGGCCCGCCGAGGGTCGGATGATCGCCGAGCGCGCGGCCCGCGGCCTTGCGGCGTCCGCGACCGGGACCGCGTGCGACTTTCTCCGCAATCAGCGTGACTGCGCGATTGAGGCCGATGGTCAGAACTTCGTCGCCGGCTTCAAGACTCGCATAAGTGTCCTGATGCTTCACATAAGGACCGAAGCGGCCGATGCCGGCGAGGATCGGTTCGCCGGACTCCGGATGCTTGCCGACTTCGCGCGGCAGCGTGAGCAGGCCGAGCGCGGTATCGAGATCGAGTTCGTGCGGATCGAAGTTCTTCGGAATGCTCGCGCGCTTGGGCTTGGTCAGCACGGGCTTGCCGGTCTTGGTCTTCTCGCCGGTGTCTTCGGCTTCGCCGAGCTGGATGTAAGGACCGAAGCGGCCGGTGCGCAGCGTCACCATCTTGCCGGTGTCGGGATCCTCGCCGAGCTCCTTGTTCGCAGCGAGTTCGCCTTCGCCGGGCGCGGAGAGGGGGCGCGTGAAACGGCAGTCGGGATAATTCGAGCAGCCGATGAAGGCGCCGAACTTGCCGACCTTGAGTCCGAGACGGCCAGTGCCGCATTGCGGGCAGGCGCGCGGATCGGAGCCGTCGGCTTTCGGCGGGAAGTTATGCTCGTTCAGGAGCGCATCGAGTACGTCGATGACTTCGGAGATGCGCAGGTCTTTGGTTTCGGCAACGGCGCCGGTGAACCCTTCCCAGAACTCGCGCATGACTTTCTTCCAGTCGAGTTCGTGGTTCGCAATCTCGTCGAGCTTGCCTTCGAGATCGGCGGTGAAGTCGTACTCGACGTAGCGAGGGAAATAGGACTCCAGGAACGCGACGACGATGCGGCCCTTGTCCTCAGGAATGATGCGCTTCTTGTCGAGGCGGGTATAGCCGCGGTCGCGCAGCACCTGCAGGATCGAAGCATAGGTGGAAGGGCGGCCGATGCCGAGTTCTTCCATGCGCTTGACGAGGGAGGCTTCCGAGAAGCGCGGCGGCGGCTCGGTGAAGTGCTGCTCGATCTTGAGTTCGTTCTTCTTGAGCGCTTCGCCCTGGTTCATCTCGGGCAGGCGGCGGGAGTCTTCGTCTTCGCCGTCGTCGTCCTTGCCTTCGTTGTAAAGCGTGAGGAAGTCGTCGAATTTCACGACCGTGCCGGTGGCGCGCAGATTGACGAGCTTGTAGGGGCCGTTCGCGACCTTCGCGTCGATCTCGACGGTGGTGCGCTCGAGCTCCGCGCTTTCCATCTGGCAGGCGAGCGTGCGGATCCAGATCAGTTCGTAGAGTCGCGCCTGATCGGCGTCGAGCTTGCGCGCCATGTCTTTGGGGTGACGGCGCAGATCGGTCGGGCGGATCGCCTCGTGGGCTTCCTGCGCGTTCTTCGCCTTGTTCTTGTAGATGCGCGGGCTGTCCGGAAGGTAGTTCCGGCCGTAATCCGATGCGATCACGTCGCGGGCCTGGGTGATGGCCTCCTGCGCGAGATCAATGCCGTCGGTACGCATATAAGTAATGAGGCCGGTGGTTTCGCCGTCGAGCTCGATGCCTTCATAGAGGCGCTGCGCAAGGCGCATGGTGTGCGACGGCGCGAAGCCGAGCTTGCGGCTGGCTTCCTGCT
>JAEZFA010000102.1 GCA_023417665.1 Pseudomonadota bacterium
AGTTGAACCCGTGCATTTTCGGCACGCACGTCCTATATGGGCGCTGACTTCAGCGATCGGGACACATCATGGACTCTCAGACGCAAATCCCGGTGACGGTTCTCACGGGCTATCTCGGCGCCGGCAAGACGACGCTGCTCAACCGGATCCTCACCGAGCCGCACGGCAAGCGCTACGCCGTGATCGTCAACGAGTTTGGCGAGATCGGCATCGACAACGACCTCGTGGTCGGCGCGGACGAGGAAGTGTTCGAGATGAACAACGGCTGCGTCTGCTGCACCGTCCGTGGCGACCTCATCCGCATCATCGACGGCTTGCTCAAGCGCAAGGGCAAGTTCGACGGCATTCTGGTGGAAACGACGGGCCTCGCCGATCCGGCGCCGGTTGCGCAGACTTTCTTCGTCGATGAAACCGTGAGCGGCAAGACTGCGCTCGATGCCGTGGTCACGGTGGTCGATGCAAAGTTTCTCAAAGAGCGGCTCAAGGATGCGCCGGAAGCAAAGAACCAGATCGCCTTCGCCGACGTGCTGGTCCTGAACAAGACCGATCTGGTTTCGCCTGACGAACTCAAGGAAGTCGAGCTTCGTATCCGCGCGATCAATCCTTTTGCGAAGATTCACAAGACCGCGCGGGGCTCGCTGCCGCTGGAGGCCGTGTTGTCGCAAGGCGCGTTCGATCTTGATCGTATTCTAGCGATCGAGCCGCATTTTCTCGAAGGTGCCCATCATCACCACGACGAGGACGTGCAGTCGTTCTCGTTCTCGACCGACAAGCCGCTCGATCCGAAGACCTTCTTCGCGTGGATCGACAATGTCAGCCAGATTCAGGGGCCGAATATCCTGCGCGCGAAAGGTATCCTCTCGTTCAAGGACGATGACGAGCGTTATGTCATGCAGGGCGTGCACATGATGTTCGAGGGCGATCACCAGCGCGAATGGCGGGCCGACGAGAAGCGCGAAAGCCGGATGGTTTTCATCGGCCGCGATCTCAACGAAAAGGCGCTTCGCGAGGGTTTCGAGGCCTGCGTCGCGCAGTAGCCTCGCGGGCCGGGGGCGGGTATAGAGAGCCATGGCAAAGCGCATTGTTTCGCTCGCACTTCTCGGCGCGCTCGCGGTTTCGGTTTCCGGCTGCGACAAATGCGGGGACTGGCTGAAACCGAAAGGTCCGTTCGGGCAATCCGTCTGCAAAGACGAAGTGCGCTGATTTTCTGACACATGGCCGAGAACGAAGTTCGCTCCGTTGCTGAACTGGTGACGACCTGTGATGTCGGCGCGCATGTCGTTGCCGCCGGCTTCCTGGCTGACGAGCCGGCATTTGTCGGTGCCGAAGGCGAGATCGTTTTCCTGAACGGAAAACGGGTCGCAGCGCATCCCGATGCCGGCGTGCTCGAAGCGGTGTTCGATGCCGCGCGCGTCGTGACGGCGGGAGACGACGGCCGCGTGGTCTCAACCGATGGGCAGGGCGCGACCGAAGTTCTTGGCGAGGTCAGGAATAAATGGATCGATCATGTGGCGATCGGCCCGGACGGGGCGGTGGCGTGGTCGGCCGGCAAGACGGCCTTCGTGAAAACGAAGAAGGGCGAGAAGTCGCTCGACGTGCCGAGCACGGTCGGCGGGCTTGCCTTCGCGCCGAAAGGTTTCCGGCTCGCGGTTGCGCATTACAACGGCGTGTCGCTCTGGTTTCCGAACTCGGATGCGAAGGCGGAATTTCTCGAATGGAAGGGTTCGCACCTCTGCGTGCGCTACTCGCCGGACGGAAAATTTCTGATCACGACGATGCAGGAGAATGCGCTGCATGGCTGGCGGCTCGCCGACAACAAGCACATGCGCATGTCGGGTTATCCCGCGCGCATTCGCTCCTTCAATTTCAGCCATGACGGCAAGTGGCTCGCGACTTCAGGTGCGGAAGCCGTGGTGATGTGGCCGTTTCAGTCCAAAGACGGACCGATGGGCAAGGATCCCGGAATGCTTGCAAACGCGCGGCAGGGCTCGCGGGTTTCTTGCGTTGCGTGTCATCCGAGCCGGGACGCACTCGCGGTTGGCTTCGCCGACGGCATGGTGATGATGGTGCGGATGGAAGACGGTGCGGAGATTCTGGTGCGCGGCCCGGAAGGCGGGGAGGTGACGACGCTCGCCTGGCATTCGAATGGCGTATCGCTTGCCTATGGCACCGATGAGGGCAAGGCGGGGGTGCTCAATCTCTAACAAATAAGCCTCATGGTTCGAGACGCGCTCACTTTCGCTCGCGCTCCTCACCATGAGGCTTTTTTATTTTCCTCACCCTGAGGAGCGATGCGCAGCATCGCGTCTCGAAGGGCGAGGGTACTCATCATCGCACCAGAATATTCCGGAACTGCCATGGATCGTCCTGATCGACGTCTTCTTTGAACAGGACGTTACGATTGTCGAGCGGCGTCCAGTCGGTATAGGTGCCGATCACCGGGCCGAGGTAAGGCGACTGCACTTCGAGGCAGCGATTGAAATCCACCTCGTCGGCTTCGACGATGCCGGCTTCGGGATTTTCGATCGCCCAGACCATGCCGGCCAGAATTGCCGAAGTCACCTGCAGGCCGGTTGCATTCTGATAAGGCGCAATCTCGCGTGTTTCTTCGATCGAGAGCTGCGAGCCATACCAGTAGGCGTTGTTCTTGTGGCCGTAGAGCAGCACGCCAAGCTCGTCGATGCCATCGACGATCTCGTTCTCTTCGAGAATATGCCACTTGGGCTGTACCTTGCCGCCATTGCCGAACATTTCATGCAGCGACAGCACCGCGTCGTTCGACGGGTGATAGGCATAGTGGCAGGTCGGCCGGTACGTCACGTTGCCGTCTTCGCGCAGCGTGAAGTAGTCCGCAATCGAGATCGCCTCGTTATGCGTGACGAGGAAGCCATATTGCGGCCCCGGGGTCGGACACCAGCTGCGCACGCGCGTATTGGCGCCCGGCTGCAGCAGATAAACCGCAGCCCCGCAGCCTTTCTGGTGATGACGCAGCGATTTCGGCTCCCACTTCTCGTGCGTACCCCAGCCGAGTTCGGCCGGCTGCAAGCCTTCCGATACGAAGCCATCGACGGACCAGGTGTTGACGAAGACATTCAGCGGCTTGGGTGCTGCGGAGCGCTGGGTATCGCGTTCGGCGATATGGATGCCCTTCACGCCGGTATCGCGCATCAGGCGGGCCCAGCCTTGGCGGTCTTTCGGGATCTCGTTGCCAAGGCCGAGGTCGGCGGCAACATTCAGAAGCGCCTGCTTCACGAACCAGGAAACCATGCCCGGGTTTGCGCCGCAGCAGTTGACCGCAGTGATGCCGGGGCCGAGCCGGCGCTTCGCGTCGAGAATGATCTCGCGCAAGGCGTAGTTCGTGCGGTTTTCGGTCGGCATTTTTTCGTCGAAGTAGAAGCCCTTCCAGGGCTCCGCGACGGTGTCCACATAGAAAGCGTTAAGCTCGCGGCAGAGCTCGATCACCGCGAGCGAGGAGACGTCCACCGAGACATTGACGCAGAAACCGCGCCCCTTGTCCGATTGCAGGAGCGGGGTGAGGATTTCGCGATAATTTGCGGAGGTGAGTGCGGCCTTCACGAAGCGGATGCCGCGCTCATCCAGAAGATGCCTGTTCGCCTCCGAGGGGTCGATGACGACAAGCTTCGATTTATCGAATTCGAAGTGGCGTTCGAGTAGCGGCAGCATACCGCGCCCGATCGAGCCGAAGCCGATCATTACGATGGGTCCGTCGATCTTGTGGTAGACCGGCCACTTGCTCATTCACACCTCCGTCTTTCTCTCTGGAAAATCTGTTTAGCGGCTTGATCCGGCGCTGACGAATCCGCGCCGGTATTTTCTTCGGCTGCTTTCCACAGCCAGCGCACGAGCCGACCATGCCTCTAAAGCGCTTCGGGGCCCGCTTGCGCGAGCCCCGAAGGTCTTTTTGAGCGGTTTGGTCGATGATCAGATGACGTAGGACTTCAGCGGCTCGAAGCCGTTGAAGGCGACCGACGAGTAGGTCGTCGTGTAGGCGCCGCACGCCTCGATCAGCACCTTGTCGCCGATCTCGAGCGAGACCGGGAGCAGGTACGGCGTCTTCTCGTAGAGCACGTCCGCCGAATCGCAGGTCGGGCCGGCGATGACGCAGGGCGCCATGGTGTCGTCGTCCTTCTCCGTGCGGATCGGGTAGCGGATCGCCTCTTCCATCGTCTCGGCGAGACCGCCGAACTTGCCGATGTCGAGATAGACCCAGCGCTGGTTGTCGGTCGCCGACTTCTTGGAAATCAGCACGACTTCAGCCTCGATCATGCCGGCACCGCCGACCATGCCGCGACCCGGCTCGATGATGGTTTCCGGAATGCGGTTGCCGAAGTGCTTGCGCAGCGCACGGAAGATCGCCTGGCCATATTCCTGGACCTTCGGGATGTCGCGCAGATACTGCGCGGGGAACCCGCCGCCCAGGTTGACCATGGACAGGTTGATGCCGCGCTCCGCCATCTCGCGGAAGATCGCGCCCGAGGTCTTCAGCGCACGGTCCCACGCTTTGACGTTGTTCTGCTGCGAGCCGACATGGAACGAGATGCCGTGCGCAACGAGACCCAGCTTGTGGGCGTGCTCGAGCACCTGCGGTGCCATCTCGGGCGCGCAGCCGAATTTGCGCGACAGCGGCCACTCGGCGCCGGAGCCGTCGCAGAGGATGCGGCAGAACACCTTCGAGCCGGGCGCAACGCGCGCGATCTTCTCGACTTCGGCTTCGCAATCGACCGCGAAGAGGCGCACGCCGAGCGCGTAAGCGGCAGCGATGTCCTTTTCCTTCTTGATCGTGTTGCCGAAGGAGATGCGGTCGGGGGTGCCGCCGGCGGCCATGACGAGGTCGATCTCGCCCATCGACGCGGTGTCGAAGCACGAGCCCATCTCGTTCAGGAGCTTCAGGATTTCGGGGGCGGGGTTCGCCTTCACCGCGTAGAAGACGCGGGTGTCCGGCAACGCCTTGGCGAAGGCATTGTAGTTCGAGCGCACAATGTCGAGGTCAACGACGAGGCGCGGTCCGTCTTCGCGATGGCGTCGGAGAAACTGGCGGATGCGGTCGGTCATTTCGGTGTCCCCTTCCAAGAAGACTACTCGTTAACAACTGGACAGCACGGCTTCCCGCGGGTGCTCGCGCGAGATGCGCGAATACGCCACGAGCGGCTTGCTGCCCGCTCGAACATCCGGCGTTAGCCGGTAGTAAGCGCCGTTGATTGGAAGGGATTTTCCCATCCGCACGTCAGGCAAGGAGGTAGTGCCTCTTCGGCTTTCGGCAGCGGCCTTCGGGGTGCTGCGTTGGACCAAAAAAGCCCTTACGTCGTTGCTTTAAGTCGCGTCCCTCGCGGAGAGCGGGGTTCGCCGGTTCCCTCCGGCTACTGGTTTGCCCGACGTCTTTCCGGCCTCTTGTCCGGGATCTCCGTCAACCAGCACACGACCACAGGCACGTGCGAAATTGGGCAAGTCGGCAAATAAGAGAAATGACTACGCGATGCAAGAG
This sequence comes from Pseudomonadota bacterium, assembly GCA_023417665.1. Taxonomy (GTDB): domain Bacteria; phylum Pseudomonadota; class Alphaproteobacteria; order Rhizobiales; family Xanthobacteraceae. Next base: position 5,504 of record JAEZFA010000102.1, read on the forward strand.
TGAATCGCGGCTTGCGGGCAGTTTTTTCGTGGAATTTTCGCGCGCGTCTTGCGCGACGCCCGCGAGTGTAAACGCGCGTTAACAGATCGCGCGGGAGCGAGCGTTATCTGCGCTCGACGATCGGCTCGATCGTTGCGGCGTTCTTCACAAACGACCAGGTGAACGCGCCAGCGGCGAGTGCGAAGACGCCCATCAGGATCGCCTCGACCGTCTTGCCGAAGCCGAAGAGTGCGGCGAGCGCCCAGCCGGTGGCGATGCCGATGCCGATCACCTCGACGCCGATCAAAATCGCCGCGCTGACGATGGTGACGAGATTCGCCCAGTTGATGCGGGAGCTCTTCTGCACGGCGTCGGTCATCGTCTCGTCCTCAAAATACGGCTGCGAAGTGGCGAACGCTGCCGCCAGCCTTTAAGATGGCGGGCAATCTGGCGGCAAAGAGTGGCTGAATCAAGCGCTCGAATGCCGCTTCCTTCCGTCCCAGTTCTCCGGAGCCGAAATGACTGAATACCGTGCAGAAGGCCGCTATGGCGTTGTCGCCGCCCCTCACACGCTGGCCGCCGAGGCGGGCCGGGATGTACTCGCGGAGGGTGGAAACGCCATGGAGGCCGCTGTCAGCGCCGCCGCGGCCATCGTCTCGGCCTATCCGCACATGAACCACATCGGCGGAGACGGCTTCTGGCTGATCCGGGAGCCCTCGGGGCGCGTGCGCTACATCGAGGCCTGCGGTTTCGCCGGCGCGCTTGCGACCATCGAGCGCTACCGCGCGGCCGGACATGACACGGTTCCGGAGCGAGGGCCGCTTGCCGCCTGCACGGTGCCGGGCGCGATCGGCGGCTGGATGCTCGCGCTCGACGCGGCGAAGGCCGCCGGTGGCAAGATTCCGGTGAGCCGGCTCCTCGAGCCTGCGATCCGGATCGCGCGCAACGGCTATCCGGTGTCGTCGTCGATCGCGTGGCGCTATCTGCAGGATCGCACGCTCGCGATTTCCGCGCCGGGCTTTACCGAAACCTTCATGCCGGGCGGCAAGGCGCAGCCGGAAGGCTCGCTGCTCAACGCCGGAAAGCTGCCCGACACCTTCGAGCAACTCGGCCGGGCGGGCCTCGATGATTTCTATCGCGGCGATATCGGTCGCGAGATCGCTGCCGATCTCGAGGCGATCGGCAGCCCGGTGACGCGGGGCGATCTCGAGAAATATCGCGCGACGCTGCGCGAGCCGCTGACGCTCCGGGTCCGCGATGCCACGGTCTATGGCTGCCAGCCGCCGACACCGGGCCTCGTCACGCTGATGATCCTCGGCATCTATGAGCGGCTCGGCGCGCCGGGCGGCGAGGGGTTCGAGTACGTCCACGCGCTGGCGGAAGCGTCGAAGCGCGCTTTCCTCGCGCGCGACAAGGTGCTGACCGATTTCGAACGGCTCACGCAAAATCCCGCCGACTGGCTTACCGACGAAGCGCTCCGGCGCGAGGCGGCCGCGGTGAAGACGGATCGCGCAGCACCCTGGCCGCGACCCGCCGGTGCGGGCGACACGATCTGGCTGGGTGCGGCTGACGCCAACGGCTATGTCGTCTCGTACATCCAGTCGATCTTCTGGGAGTTCGGTTCGGGTTGCGTGCTGCCGAAGACCGGCGTCTTGATGCAGAATCGCGGTGCCAGCTTCTCGCTCGATCCAAAGGCCGTGAACCCTCTCGAGCCGGGCCGCAGGCCGGTGCATACGCTGACCCCGATGTTCGCGTCCTTCGACGACGGCCGGCAGCTCGGTTTCGGAACCATGGGCGGTGAGGGACAGCCGCAGTCGCTCGGCGCGATCTTCGCGCGCTATGCCTTCCATGGCATGCCGCTGGCCGACGCGATCGACGCGCCGCGCTGGATCCTCGGCAAGACCTGGGGCTCGAAGATCACCAACCTGCGGCTCGAGTCGCGCTTCTCGCCCGAAGTGGCGGAGCGCCTCGAAAAGGCTGGCCATGACGTGCAGGTGCTGCCCGAGGCCTATACCGAGGTCATGGGGCATGCCGGCGGCGTTTTGTTCGACGGCCGCAAGGTCGAGGGCGCACACGATCCCCGGTCCGACGGCGGCGCTGCGGCGATCTAGCGCTAACCATTCACGCGATTGTTTCTTGGCCCTTTACCCTGCGCGGCTAAGTTTGCAGCAGGGCCACTTTTGAAGGGCTGGAATCATGCGCTTTGCTATCGGAGCTATCGCTCTTCTGGCTGCCGTCGCCGTATCCGGCATTGCCGAAGCGCAGCAGCGCACGGCGGCCGTTTCGCAACAGCAGAAGCCGGTTGAGAGCTGGCCGCGAGAAGCGGAGTTGCAGGGCGACTATCCGCGGGGGGCCGTCGTCATCAAGGTCAGCGAGCGCCGGCTTTATTACGCGCTCGGTGACGGCAAGGCGCTGATGTATCGGGTCGCGGTCGGCAAGCAGGGCTTCGGCTGGACCGGGCAGAGCTGGGTCTCGGCCATGACCAAGAATCCGACCTGGTACCCGACCGCGCGGATGCGGGCCGAAGGCGCACCGCGGGTGGTGCCGCCGGGGCCGCGAAACCCGCTCGGGCCCCGCGCGCTCTATCTCGGCTGGTCGGAATACCGCATTCACGGCACCAATGCGCCGCATACCATCGGCTCGGCGTCTTCGAGCGGATGTTTCCGGATGCTCAACGCCGACGTGACCGATCTTTTCGAACGCGTCGCGATCGGTGCGCCGGTCTACGTCGTGCAGTAGCCGCATTTCCCTCGGGCAGGGAATCTGATCCGAAAAGCGCGCCTCGCGCGGCGCGGACGCGCTGCCCCCATTTCGCCGGACTTCGCGAGCTTGGTCTTTCGCGATAGATTGAGGTCCGGATGGTTCGGAAAATCGCTTCTCGCTTGGTCGCCGCTGCCGCGTTTCTCGTGGCGGGTTGCGGTCTTGCGCTTTCGCATCCGCATGTGGTCGTCACCGGAAAGAGCGAACTGGTGTTCGGGAAGGACGGCGCGATCGCGGCGGTGCGCCATAGCTGGACCTTCGACGAACTGTTCTCCGAATATGCGACGCAGGGGCTCGACAAGAATAAAGACGGCGTGCTCTCGCGCGACGAACTCGCGGAACTTGCCAAGGTCAATGTCGAGTCGCTCAAAGAATTCGAATACTTCACGACCGGCAAAAGCGGTCCCGGCAAGCTGGAATTTGCGGAGCCAGTCGATTACTGGCTCGAACACAAGGACAAGTTGCTCACCCTGCATTTCACGCTGCCCGTGAAGAAGGGCTCGCAGAAAGGCGGCATGTCGATGGATGTCTTCGATCCGACCTATTTCGTCGCCTTCAATCTCGCCGACGACAACCCGATCAAGCTGATCGACGCGCCCGCGAATTGCGCCTTTGAAGTGAAGCGACCGCAGCAGAATACCGGACAGACGCCGACCGAATCCTTCTTCAATTCACTGACCGCGGCCAGCGAGTATGGCTCGCAGTTCGCCAATCGTGTCATCGTGACGTGCAAGTAAGCACCTTGCTGAAGCATTCTTCCCCATTCCGGCTGATTGCCGCATTGCTGCTGGCGGCGGTCGCGATTGCGCTCCTGATCGAGCCGTCGCTCGCGCAGAATCCGTTCGGCCAGCGCACGCCGCCGCCTTCCGGCTTCATGGGGTGGCTGCTTGCGCAGCTGTCGGCGTTCTATCAGCTGATGGCGGGCGCGATTAAAGCCGCGAAAGCCGACGGCTCGGCGCTGTGGACGCTGGTCGGTATTTCCTTTGCTTACGGCGTGTTTCACGCGGCCGGTCCGGGGCATGGCAAGGCCGTGATCTCGTCTTACCTGATCGCCGACGATGCAACGTGGAAGCGCGGCGCGCTGCTCGCGATCATCTCCGCTTTGGTGCAGGCGCTTGTCGCAATCGCGGTGGTGGGGATTGCCGCGGTGCTGCTCGGTGCGACGGCGCGCACCATGAGCAATGCGGTGCGCTGGATCGAGATTGCGGCCTACAGCATGATCATCCTGTTCGGCCTTTATCTGCTCTGGAAAAAGGGTCGGTCGTTCCTCGCCGCGTGGCGTGCGAAGCCGGACGGGCACGATCACGGCCATGTCCACGATCACGCGCATGAGCACAATCATGCGCACGGTCATGCGCATGCGCATTCGCACGACCATGAAGGTCATGTGCATGATGCCCATTGCGGCCATTCGCACGGGCCGGAGCCGGCCGAACTGAAAGGCGACGACTGGTTCAAGCGCGGCATGGTTGCCGCGGTAGCCGCCGGCATGCGGCCGTGCTCGGGCGCAATCCTCGTGCTCGTGTTCGCGCTGGCGCAGGGGATTTTTCTCTCGGGCGTCGCCGCAACCTTTGCGATGTCGGCCGGTGTCGCAATTACCGTGACGACCATTGCGGTCCTCGCGGTGTTCGGAAAGTCGCTGGCCGTAAAGCTCTCCGGCGCCATGGGCGGGCGCGGCGATCTCGCGCTGCGTGGTATCGAGATGCTGGGGGCGCTGTTCGTGATCGCCTTCGGCGCGCTTCTTCTGACCGGCTATCTCGCTTCCGAACGCCTGATGCCGGTCTGATTTCCGCTTCCTCGCTTTATGTATAATGCGGGGAGTGATGCGCGATGCGTTCCGCAAATTCCGCGTGGAGGAACAGAGTGTCCCAATCAGCAAATGCCGCCGACATTTTCAGTCTCAAGGGCCGCGTCGCGCTGATCACCGGCGCGTCGAGCGGTCTTGGCGAGCGTTTTGCGGAAGTGGCTGCGGCGAACGGCGCGAGCGTCGTGCTCACCGCGCGGCGCGAGGACAAGCTCAAGGAGATTGCGGCGCGGATCGAAAGGAACGGCGGCAAGGCGATCGGGGTTGCCTGCGATGTGACCGGCAATGCAAGCATGGCGAAAGCCTTCGATGCCGCGGAGAAGGCTTTCGGCACGGTCGATCTCTTCGTCGCCAATGCCGGCATGGCGCGGCTCGGCAAGGTGATCGAGATGCCGGAAGCGGAATATCGCGCGCTCATGGCCCTCGATATGGATGCAGTCTTCTTCAACAGTAGCGAAGCTGCACGCCGCATGGTGGCAGCGAACAAGCAGGGGTGCATTATAACCACCGCTTCGATCGCAGCCTTCATCGTTGAGCGCAATATCGTCGCCTACAACATGGCCAAGGCTGCCGTGATGCAGTTCACCAAAGGCTTCGCGCTGGAGATGGCGCGCAAGAACATCCGCGTGAACGCGATCGCGCCAGGCTATGTGGTCACCGACATCAACCGCGAATTCCTGCTCTCGCCCAAGGGGCAGGCCGCGCAGGAGAAATTGCCGCTCGCCCGCTATGGCGAAGTGGACGACCTCGATGGGGTGTTTCTACTGCTCGCCTCCCAGGCATCGCGCTGGATGACCGGCTCCACCGTGGTCATTGATGGCGGACACATCCTCACCGCCGGCAGCTGATTTGCCTGCTGCGTTGCGCCAAATTGCGGCCCGCGCATGCGGGTGGAAACTTCGTTGCAGGGCCCGCATGGATAACGAAATTGCGCGGGGTCTTCCCCTATGCGAGCCTTGGACTACTTAAAAGGTAGCGCTCGCGCCCCGAATCAGCCCGTTTAACCGCCCGGGAGGCGGTTCTGCCGATGGCGAAAAACCAGAACGTCTCGCTGGACGATAAATACGATCTTTCCAAGCCGCTGGTTTTCCTGTCCGGCACGCAGGCCATTGTGCGGCTGACGCTGATGCAGAAGGAGCGGGACCGGCAGGCGAGCTTGAATACCGCAGGCTATGTCACCGGCTACCGGGGTTCTCCGCTGGGGGGACTGGACCAGCAGTTCCTGCGCGCAAAATCCAAGCTCGAAAAATCGGACGTGAAGTTCCAGGCCGGACTGAACGAGGATCTTGCCGCCACCGCGCTCTGGGGTTCGCAGCAGGCGGAACTGACCGGCGAAGGCAAGTTCGATGGTGTCTTCGGTATCTGGTACGGCAAGGGGCCGGGGGTTGATCGCACCGGCGACGCTTTCCGCCACGCGAATTTCGCGGGTAGCTCGAAACATGGCGGCGTGCTCGCGCTGATGGGCGACGACCACACCTGCGAATCCTCGACCACCGCGCATCAGTCGGAATTCCATTTCGTCGATGTGATGATTCCGATCCTGAATCCGGCCGGCGTGCAGGAGCTGATTGATTTCGGCCTGCATGGATTTGCCATGTCGCGCTTCTGCGGCACCTGGGTCGGCATCAAATGCGTGAAAGAGACGATCGAATCGACCGCCGTCGTCGATGTCTCTCCGGATCGGGTGAAGATCAACATCCCCGAATTCACCATGCCGCCGGGCGGGCTCAATATCCGCCGCATCGACGGTGCGCTCGCGCAGGAAGCGCGGCTTTTTGAATTCAAGCGCGATGCCATGCTTGCCTATATCCGCGCGAACGGCATCAACAAGATTGTCATGTCCGGCGGGCCGAACGCGAAGATCGGTATCGTTACCACGGGCAAGAGCTATCTCGACGTTCGCCTTGCGCTCGATGAGCTCGGCATCGACGAGGTGAAGGCGAACGAACTTGGCATCCGTCTCTTCAAGATCGGGTGCCCCTGGCCGATGGACCCGGGCGAACTGAAAGACTTCGCCAAGGGTCTCGACCTTATCATCGTGGTCGAGGAAAAGCGTTCGCTAATCGAAGTGCAGGTGCGCGAGGAGCTTTACGGCACCGAGAATCAGCCGGTCGTGATCGGCAAGCGAAACGAGCAGGGCGATTGGCTGTTTCCGGCTAAGGGCGCGCTCGACCCCAACGACATTGCAATCGCGATTGGCGAGCGCGTGCTGCGCCGTACACACAACGATGCGATGGCCGAACATGTCAGCCGTCTCAAGCAGGCGCAGGAAGCGCTGTCGCAGACGCAGGATGTCGCGACACGCACGCCCTATTTCTGTTCGGGCTGTCCGCACAATACTTCGACCGTGGTGCCGGAAGGCATGCGCGCCTATGCCGGCATCGGCTGCCACACCATGGCGATCTGGATGAACCGCAACACCATGGGCTTCACGCACATGGGCGCGGAAGGCGCGAACTGGGTTGGCGAGGCGCCGTTCTCGAAGCGCAACCATGTGTTTCAGAATCTCGGGGACGGCACCTACAATCACTCCGGCATTCTCGCGATCCGCGCAGCGATCGCGAGCGGCGTGAACATCACTTACAAAATTCTGTTCAATGATGCAGTCGCGATGACCGGCGGCCAGCGCCACGAAGGCGGGCTGACGGTCGATGCGATTGCGCGGCAGGTCGCGGCGGAAGGCGTCACCAAGCTCGTGCTCGTCACCGACGAGCCGGACAAGTATCCGAGCAACATCGACTTCCCGAAAGGGATGACGATCCATCACCGCGACGAACTCGACAAGATCCAGCGCATGCTAGCGGAAACGCCGGGCGCAACCGCGATGATCTACGACCAGACCTGCGCCGCCGAAAAGCGCCGCCGCAGGAAGCGCGGCGAGTTTCCCGATCCCGACAAGCGGGTGATTATAAACGAGTTGGTTTGCGAAGGCTGCGGGGACTGCGGCGTGCAGTCTAACTGCGTCTCGGTGCAGCCGGTCGAGACCGAATGGGGCCGCAAGCGCACCATCGACCAGACCAGCTGCAACAAGGACTTTTCCTGCGTGAAGGGCTTCTGCCCGTCCTTCGTCACCGTCTCCGGCGCGAAGCTGAAGAAGGCTGTTGGCGTTGCCGGCTCGCTTGCCGCTTCGTCTGCGGCTTTGCCGGAACCGCAGCTTCCGGCGATCGACGGCACCTTCGGCGTCATCATCACCGGCATCGGCGGCACCGGCATCGTGACGATCGCGCAGGTGCTCGGCACCGCCGCGCATATCGAAGGCAAGGCCGCCGGCATCATCGACATGGCGGGCTTGGCGCAGAAGGGAGGTGCTGTCGCCTCGCACCTGCGGCTCGCGCATCACCCCGACGACATCTACGCGATCCGCGTGCCGGCGCGCGGCGCGCACCTGATCCTCGGCGGCGACATCGTGACGGTCGGCTCGAAGAAGGTGCTTTCCTCGATGCGCTCGGGCGAGACGACGGTGGTCGTCAATACGCACGAGACGCTGCCCGGCGACTTCACCCACAATGCCGACTTCTCGCTGCCGACCGAGCGGCTCAAGCGCGAGATCGCAAAGGCCGCCGACGCCGACCACGCGTATTTCGTCGACGCCACCAAGC
>JAEZFA010000014.1 GCA_023417665.1 Pseudomonadota bacterium
ATCAGGCTCCGAACCGCATGCCGCGCCGCCGTACGCAAGGGCAGGGTTCGGGCTTCTTCATCACCGCCGATGGCTTCGTCGTCACCAACAATCACGTCATCGACAAGTCCACCACGGTCGAAATCCAGACCGACGACGGCAAGACCTATCCCGCCAAGGTTATCGGCACCGATCCGCGTACCGATCTGGCGCTGCTGAAGGTCGACGGCCGCAACGACTTCCCCTGGGTTCGTCTGGCGCCGGCTGTCCCGCGCATCGGTGACTGGGTGCTCGCGGTCGGCAATCCGTTCGGCCTCGGCGGCACCGTGACCGCAGGCATCGTCTCGGCACGCGGCCGCGACATCGGTGCCGGCACCTATGACGATTTCATCCAGATCGACGCCGCCGTGAACCGCGGCAACTCCGGCGGACCGACCTTCAACCTCGCCGGCGAAGTGATCGGCGTGAACACCGCGATCGTGTCGCCCACCGGCGGCAACATCGGTATCGCCTTCGCAATTCCCGCCGCGACGGTCGAATCCGTTGTCTCCCAGCTGCGTGCGACCGGCACGGTGACGCGCGGTTATCTCGGCGTGCAGATTCAGCCGGTGACCGCGGAGATTCAGGAGAGCCTGAACCTGAAGTCGCAGGAAGGCGCGCTCGTTGGTGAAGTGCAGGCCGATCTCCCGGCCGACAAGGCCGGCATCAAGTCGGGCGACATCATCATCGATGTCGATGGCACGCCGATCAGGAACGTGCGCGAACTGCAGCGCAAGATCGCTGCGTTCAAGCCGGACTCCACCGTCAAGATCAAGGTGATCCGCGACGGCAAGGAGCAGACCATCGACGTGCGTCTTGCGAAGCTGCCCGACCAGCAGCAGCAGGCCGCCAACGATCCGCGCCAGAGCCAGCCCCGCACGCCGCGCCGCGACCGCGACGACTACGAAAATCGCGGTGACCGCATGGATCGTGGCGGCGAGATGCGCCGCGACCGTCAGAGCCGTCAGGATCGTTCGGACCGTCAGGATCGCCAAGATCGTCAGGACCGCATGGACCGCGACGACCGGCCTGCGCGTGAAACCAATCTCTCGCAGCTCGGCATCTCCGTCGCTCCGGCGAGCGAAGTTGCCGGCGCCGGCCAGCAGGGCATCGTCGTCACCGATGTCGATCAGTCCGGCCCCGCCGGCGAGCGTGGCCTGCGCACGGGCGACGTCATCATCGAGATCGGCGGTCAGAACGTGAACCGCAGTGCCGATCTGAATACTGCAATCGCCAAGGCGCGCGGCGAAGGCAAGAGCGTGATCCTGCTTCGCGTGAAATCGCAGGCCGGTACGCGCTTCGTGACCTTGCCGGTCGGCAAGGGCTGATAGCTTCGGGAGTCCGCGGGCGGTGTAAACCCCCATCGCCCCCTGCCGTTCGTGGGCCCCCGGGGGCGGGAAGCGTGAAAACGCTTTCCGCCCCAATTTTTTTAAGTCAGAAGGAAGCGTACAAGAGCAAGTTCCATGCGACTCCTGATCGTCGAAGACGACCGCGAAGCTGCGGATTATCTGAAGAAGGCGCTGCGAGAAGCAGGCCACATGGCGGAAATCGCCAACGATGGCGAAGCCGGACTGGCCATGGCGCTCGACGACGGTTTCGACGTGCTCGTGGTCGATCGCATGCTGCCGAAGCGCGACGGTCTTTCGGTGGTTTCCGAGCTGCGCTCGCGCGGCAAGGTGACGCCGGTCCTGATCCTCTCCGCCCTCGGTCAGGTCGATGATCGCGTGACCGGTCTGCGCGCCGGCGGCGACGATTATCTGGCGAAGCCCTACGCATTTTCCGAACTGCTCGCGCGGGTCGAGGTTCTTTCGCGCCGCCGCGCGCCGAACAGCGCGGAAACGGTCTATCGGGTTGCCGATCTCGAGCTGGACCGGCTCTCGCATCGCGTGACGCGGGGCGGCGAGGAAATCGTTTTGCAGCCTCGCGAATTTCGCCTGCTTGAGTATCTGATGCGCCATGCCGGGCAGGTCGTCACCCGCACCATGCTGCTCGAGAATGTCTGGGACTATCACTTTGACCCGCAGACCAACGTGATCGACGTGCATGTCTCGCGGCTGCGCTCGAAGATCGACAAGGGCTTCGAGAAGCCCCTGCTGCAGACCGTGCGCGGGGCCGGCTACATGATCCGCGATGGTTCGCGGTAAGCGTCCGTGACGGCGCTCGGAAAACTCATCCGCACCACCGCGTTCAAGATCATCGCGGTATATCTGATCGTGTTTGCGATCTTCGCGATGGCCGTGATCGGGTATCTGGCGCGCCACACGCAAGCGCTCGTCGTCTCGCAGATCACCGAAACCATCGACGCCGAGATTCGCAATCTCGAAGACATTCACGCCGATGACGGCATTGGCCGGCTGATCGATGTCGTTTCCGCCCGCGCGCAGCAGCCGGGTTCCAACCTTTACATGGTGACTTCGTTCAACGGCGCGGTGCTCGCGGCGAACGTCACCGACATCAACAACGCGACCTTGTCGCGCCGCGGCTGGTCGGAGATCTCCTATCGGCGTACCGACGAGTCGGACGCCCAGCACGACAGCCGCGCGCTGGTGCGCGTCGCTTTTATCGGCGGGTTTCGTGTGCTGGTGGGACGCGACATCGAGGAGCGCGAGCGGCTACGGCAAATTCTCGCGACACCAGCCCGCTGGTCGGTGGTGGTGATCGTGTTGCTCGGCATCGCCGGCGGCGTATTCGTCACGCGGCGCGTGATGAAGCGCATCGATTCCATGACCGCCACCTCCGAACAGATCATGCATGGCGATTTCGGCGGTCGTCTTGCCGTCACCGGCTCCGGCGATGAATTCGACCGGCTCGCCAACAGCCTCAACGCCATGCTCGGCCGCATCGAAAACCTGATGGGCGGGCTCAAGCATGTGTCCGACAATATCGCGCACGATCTGAAGACTCCGCTGACACGGTTGCGCAATCGTGCCGAAGAAGCGCTCCGCGCCAACCACACCGAAGCCGAATTGCGCCGCGCGCTCGAGTCCACCATCGAGGAGTCCGATAACCTGATCCGCACCTTCGACGCGCTTCTGATGATCTCGCGCGCCGAAGCCGGCGAACTGCGCAAGGCGATGACCGACTTCGATGCCGCGGACGTCGCCCAAGGGGTCGGCGAGCTTTACGAGCCGGTCGCCGAGGAGAACGGGCTGGTACTTGCGGTCGATGCCCCCGAAAAGTTACCCGTGAGAGGCAATCGAGAACTGATCGGGCAGGCGCTTGCCAATCTGGTCGACAACGCGATCAAGCATGGTGGGACCATCCGCGGCAGCAAGGTGACGGTGGCCGCGCGCCGCACGGGGACCGTGGTCGAGTTTACCGTTGCAGATCGCGGTCCCGGGATTGCCGAGGCGGACCGCGCCCGCGCCGTCGAACGTTTCGTGCGTCTTGAGGCGAGCCGCTCCCGCCCTGGGGCGGGCCTCGGGCTATCGCTTGCCCAGGCGGTCGCGCGGCTGCATGGCGGCGAACTCCGGCTGGAAGACAATTCACCAGGACTGAAAGTCACGCTCGCGATTCCGGCCCAGCCGGGTCAGACTAAGGGAGCATGAAGGCTCCAAAGTCCCGCCCGGCGGAATCGCCTGCAACCCTGCTCGCGCGGCTGCGCGAAGAGCTCCGCGTGGCAAATCCCGCCGCGGCGAAATCTGCGCTTTCCGAGGCTTTCGATGCGGCGCCCGCCGAGGCGGCCGCGCGGCTCCGCGAATACGTTGCGTCGAACAAAACGCTTGCCGCATTGCTGGCGGGAATCTTTGAAGCCTCGCCCTATCTCTGGGGCACGATTGCTGCCGATCCGCAGATGCTGCTCCGGCTTCTGGAGGAAGCGCCCGAAGCATCGCTCGATCGTCTATTGCAGGATCGCGCGCGTGAAACGCTGAACACGGAAGACGACGCGGATGCCCAACGCGCGCTCCGCGCGATGAAGCGGGAGGGCGCATTGCTGATCGCGCTTGCGGATATCGGCGGTGTCTGGTCGCTCGGGGAGGTCACCGATGCGCTGACGCGGCTTGCCGATACCGCGGTCCGCACGGCAGTCGATCGTCTGCTGCGCGGTGCGGCCGGTGCCGGCAAAATCAAACTGCCGAATCCGGAAAATCCGGGCGAGGGGTCGGGCTACATCGTGCTCGCCATGGGCAAGCACGGCGCGGGTGAATTGAACTACTCCAGCGATATCGATCTCATCGTGTTCTTCGAGCGCGAAGCACCGCTCGCGGAAGGCATCGAGCCGGTTCAGTTCTTCGTGGGGCTGACAAAAAATCTGCTGAAGCTCGTGAATGAGCGCACCGCCGACGGCTATGTATTCCGCACGGATCTAAGGCTTCGCCCCGATCCCGGCTCGACGCAGATCGCGATCTCGACCGCCGCGGGCTACGACTATTACGAGCGCGAAGGGCAGACGTGGGAGCGCGCGGCGTATATCAAGGCGCGTCCCGTAGCCGGAGACATCGAAGCGGGCGAGCGGTTTCTGAAGAACATCGCGCCGTTCGTATGGCGTCGCTATCTCGATCACGCGGCGATCGCCGAAGTGCATGCGATGAAGCGGCAAATCCATGCTTTTCGCGGGCATGACGAGATCGCGGTCGGCG
>JAEZFA010000167.1 GCA_023417665.1 Pseudomonadota bacterium
TTTCTTTCCGGAAACCGCGTCGGGCAGGTCGAACAGCGCTTCGGCTTCCTCGATCGAAATGGGCGCGTCGGAAGCCCCCGCCGCTTTGAGAATTTTCTGGAGCCGCGAGACATCGCGTGCCGAGAGTGCCGTCGCGAAGGCAGGCGAAGCGAGCGCGGCATCGCTGCGCCAGAGCGTGCGAATGGAAAACGCGGAGAAACAAGTCGGCATCAGCTTCGTGCGCTCGGCCAGAAGCCGCACGAGATCGACGCCACCCGGCGTGATCGCCTCGCCGCCCGGTGCAAGCAGCGCCGTGAGCCAGCCGGTCTTTTCTGCCGTGAGTACGCCCGTCGGCGTCGAACAACGCAGCACATGATCGGCAAGCGCCTGCGAGAAGAAACTGCGCCATTCCGGGGCCGGCTCGGGAAATTCGCGGTCGAGCGCAATCAGCGCTTCCGCATCCTCGCGGGCATGCACCCCTTGCGGATAGACCTCGTGAAGCAGCGAAACCACATCGGACGCGGCAATCCGCAAGGCCTTCTGCCGAAACACTTTCATCACGCACCCCGAACGCAACCGGCTACGGGGCCAAGTCTCGGGTTTTATGGTTTCCAGCGGCTTAACAGCCAACGAAAGGTGTTTTGATACCCTTCAAGCAAATGTGCAGCGCTGCAACGGCGGCTTGCGCGCCTTATGCGCAATGGCAACACCCCCATATGGATGCGAACATCGGCTCAAGGAGAACGCAATCATGGCAAAAAGCGCCGGACTGCATCACATCACGGGCATCACGGGCGATGCGAAGAAGAACTTCGGCTTCTACACGAAGACGCTGGGGCTTCGCTTCGTGAAGCGCACGGTCAATTTCGACGACCCGAGCGCGTGGCACCTCTATTACGGCAACGAAACCGGCGCACCGGGCTCCGCGCTGACCTTCTTCCTCTGGCAGAACATGCCGCGCGGGCAGCAAGGCATCGGCGAAGCGGTCGAGGTCGGCTACGCGGTGCCGAAAGGCTCGCTCGCTTTCTGGAAGAAGCGCCTCGAAGCCGAGGGCATTGCCGCGGCCGAAAGCGAGCGCTTCGGCGACAAGTTGCTTTCACTCGACGACCGCGAAGGCATGAAGATCGAGATCGTCGAAACCGCAACGGCGGCCAAGGCGCCGGCCTGGGCGGATGGCCCCGTCCCGCTCGAGCATGCGGTGCGCGGCTTCTCCGGCATCACGCTTCGTCCGCGTGGCGGCACGCGGACCGCCGAAGTGCTGACCACGGGCTTTGGCTATGCCGATGGCGGCAGCGATGGCAATCGCCAACGCTTCCTGGGCGACGCCGAAATCGGCGCGCACATCGACATCGTGATCGACAAGGATCAGCCGCGCGGGCAGCAAGGCGCCGGCACGCTCCATCACGTCGCTTTCCGCGCGGCCGATGACGACGCCGAGATCGAGATCGCAAACCGCATCCGGCAGACGCTCGGTCTCAACACCACCGAGCAGATCGACCGCATGTATTTTCATTCGGTCTATTTCCGCGAGCCCGGCGGCATCCTGTTTGAGATCGCGACCGACAAGCCCGGCTTCACATGGGACGAGCCGAAAGAATCGCTCGGCACCGAATTGAAGCTGCCGCCCTGGCACGAGCAGAACCGTGCCGCGATCGAGCAGGCATTGCCGCCGCTCGAATAGCAGCAGCCACCGGAAACAAATATCGCCGCTCCCGGCGCAAGCTGCGGGGCGGCGATTTCGTTTCGCCCGCAGCGAACTTCCCGCGCATTTGACAACGGCGCCGGATGATCGTTTATCTGATAAACGATATTTCCGGGATGGTGATCTGCGATGGCACGAAGCAACGAAATTCTTGGATTACGGGTCGATCAGGTCGGCAGTCTGTTGCGCCCCAAGGCGCTGATCGACGCCTTTCTTGCATGCGGCAATGGCCGCATCTCGCGCGAGGAGCTTGACGACAATATCCGGGACGCCATCCGCGCCGTCGTCGAAAAGCAGCAAGAGATCGGCCTTCCCGTCGTCACCGACGGCGAATACGGCCGGATCAACTGGCAAATGAGCTTTGCGAAGGTCGAAGGCTGGCAGCTCGACGAAATCTCATGGAAGGGCTTTCTCGCAAACCCTTCCTCGCGCGCCGAACATGAGCACGGCAACCAGCGCGGTACCGATGCCGTCGAGTCGTTCAAGACCCCGGCAACCTCGAAGCTCAAACTGCAAAGCAACTTTCCCTTGCAGGAATACGAATTCCTCGCATCCGTCGCGAAAGCGCCCGCCAAGGCGATGATCATGGGACCGGATCGCGTTTCGCAGATGTGCGACATCGCAGCTTCCAGCCCCCACTACACCGGCACGGGCGATTTCCTTGCGGACGTGGTGCGCATCGAGAGCGAGATGGTCGGCGGGCTGGTCGATGCCGGCTGCCCCTATGTCCAGCTCGATGAGCCGAGCTATACCGGCTATGTCGATCGCGCTACGCTCGAAAGAATGAAGAGCCGCGGCGAAGACCCGCTCGCCAATCTCCGCCGCGCGATTGCGGCATCAAACGGGGTGATCGCAGCGCATCAGGGCAAGGCCGTGTTCGGCATCCATATCTGTCGCGGTAATCGCGCCAGCATGTGGCATCGCGAAGGCACCTACGACGGCATCGCCGAGGAACTGTTTTCGTCGCTGCGCTTCGATCGCCTGCTGCTCGAATACGACACCGAGCGCGCCGGCGGCTTCGAGCCGCTGCGCTTCGTGCCAAAGGGGCCGATGGTTGTCCTTGGCCTCGTGACCACGAAAACCGGCACCGTCGAAAGTGTCGACATGCTTGCGCGGCGGATCGAGGAAGCCGCACGCTTCATCGACATCGGCCAGCTTGCGATCAGCCCGCAATGCGGATTCGCTTCGGGAATAAGCGGAAACGATCTGAGCGAAGACGAGCAATGGCGCAAAATGGAAGTGATCCTGGAAACGGCGCGGAAAGTCTGGGGCTGAACGCTCTTGCGCGCACGCAACCAGAACCCCGTTAAGACGGAACTCAACGCCGTCACCGGACACCTGTTGCGCAAGGCGCATCTGACCGGGCAGAAGTGCTTTGCCGATGCTTTTGCCGGAACGAACATCTCGCCGGTGCAATACGCCATGCTCAGCGTGGTTAGCAGCAATCCCGGCATAGCCCACAAGGAACTGGCGATCGCCGTCGCCACCTCCGCTTCCGTCACGACCGCGGCGCTGAAGCCGCTGCGCAAGGAGAAGCTCCTGCTTACGCTTCGCGGCAAAGCGGATGCGAGATCGACGACCTATCGAATCTCCGCGCGCGGCGGCGCTCTTTTAAAGCGCCTGAACAAGCGACTTGCCCTCGCCGCCCGAATGCTGGAAGCGCCGCTATCGGCAAAAGAGGCGCGCGTCTTGCGGACGCTGCTCGCAAAATTGATCGACCGGAAGTCTTCCTGAACCGTCGTTGATTTCCTTTGTCGCCCGCATCTCCTAGGCTGCCGGATTGCGAGATTTATTATCGGGCTCTCAGGGAGATTTATGGTCATGCGCCCTGTTTATTTCTTCGTCGCCTTCCTGTTCGCAGTCGCCACCGCTACGGCATCACATGGGGCATCCGGCTTCGGATGCGTCAAAGCACAGTGCGATGGCAAAGGGCGCAGCTGCGTTGAAACGCTCTATGTAGCCTTCAACGCATGCACCAAAGCTGCGCGCGCGAAATGCGACAAGGTGCCTGCGGCCGAGAAGTTCAATTGTCTCCGGGCGGGACTCGCGCCTTGCGCGTTGACCCGCAACAAGGACCAGGCCGCGTGCCTCGCCGACGCGCAATCCTGCTACAAGTCCTGCGCGCCGTTCGCGGGAAAGCGGAATGACTATTGGTGTGTGGGCGACACGAGAAGCGGCGCGACGGCTGCGTTCTGTGCCGCCACTTCCGGCGCCGTGTCACCGTTCAACGAATGCGCAAAGGCGTTCGACAAGACGGCGGAATTGACCGGCGGCATGATGTGTGAATCTTTGCTGGCGGATTGACGGCGACGCCATGATGCAAAACGGCGCGAAGGTTGCCGCCCCGGCGCGAGCCGCGGGCGGCAATAGCTTCTGCCCGTCTCACGCCGCCTTCTTCAACTTCGCAAGCGCCACCGCATCCGCGCCGGCAGGAAAGCGAAGCTGCCCGCTTTCGTCTTCCGCCGCGCGCAGTATCGCGGCCGCGACATCGCTTTCCTTCGTCGTCAGCGCCGGCTTCGCAAATGCCGCGAGGATGGGGTCGGCAAACGGTCGATAAGATGCCGGGATCACGTCTTCGAGGTGGATGCTCGTATTCTGCGAGAAGCGCGTGGTCGGCCCGTAACCCGGCTCGACCAGCTTCACGCGCACGTTGAACGCTTCGAGTTCGAAGGCAAGCGAGCCGGTGAAGCCCTCGATTGCCACCTTGCTCCCGGTATAGACCGAGGCGAGCGGCATTGCGGTGAGCGTCACGCTGGACGTTACGTTGACGATGACGCCCGCCTTGCGCGCACGCATCTGCGGCACCACCGCCTGCGTCATGGCAATCGTGCCGAGCGTATTGGTCTCGAAAATCTCGCGCGCCTTCTGCATCGGCGTCGCTTCGAGCGCGCCGACCAGACCGATCCCGGCATTGTTGACGAGCGCGTCCACGGCCGCGGCCATTGCCTGACCGACGTTCACGCGCCGCCGACGTTACGGCACGATCGTCGTGAACAGATAGACGGCGAAGATCACCAGATGCACCACGCCTTGCAGCACGGTGGTGCGGCCGGTGCCGAGCGACAATGTCGCGACCAGGAGTGTCAGCGCGAGCAGCACCATGCCCTTGTTGTCGAGGCCGAGTACCAGCGTCATGCCGCTGCCGAGCGCGACCATCACGACCACCGGGATGGTCAGCCCGATGGTGGCAAGCGCCGAACCGAGCGCAAGGTTCATGCTGGTCTGCAACCGGTTCAGCCGTGCGGCTTTCAGCGCCGCCAGGCTCTCCGGCAGAAGCACGATCGCCGCGATGATGATGCCGACCACGGCCTTCGGCGCGCCGGCGGCGTCGACCGTCGCCTCGATGACGGGCGAAAGCGCCTTGGCGAGAAGAACCACCGCAATCAGGCACACGACCAGCAGCGCCCCGCCGACCATCGCCGTCGTGTTGCTCGGCGGCGCGGCGTGCGCGTCCTCGTCGCCCGCCGCTGCTCCGACCGGAAGAAAGTAATCGCGGTGACGGACGGTCTGGATCAGCACGAAGCTGCCGTAGAGCACGAGCAGCGTTGTCGCGATCAGCACGAGCTGGCTTACCGAATAGACCGGACCGGTCTCGGTCGTCGTTGCATTGGGAAGGATCAGCGTCACCACCGCCATGGTGGCGAGCGTCGCGAGCGCGGCTTTTACGCCGTAATGCCCGAATTCCTGCTCGCCGTGCCGCGAGCTGCCCATCAACAGGAAAAGGCCGACCATTCCGTTCAGAATGATCATGATGGCGGCAAAGATGGTGTCACGCGCAAGTGCTGCGGCCTGATCGCCCGCCGCAATCATCAGCGACACGATCAGCGAGGCTTCGATCACCGTCACGGCAAGCGCCAGCACGAGCGTGCCGAACGGCTCGCCTACCCGATGCGCAACCACTTCGGCGTGATGCACCGCGGCGAGAACGCAGGCGACAAGCGCGACCGCAAGCACCGCCAGAAACAGCGGATTGGAGACGAAGGAGGACACTGCAAGCAGCAGGCATCCGGCGGCGGGCGCGATCCATGTCGGCAGGGGAAGATGATCTCGAAGCATTCTCTGGCTTGGCGAGCGCTGAACTGCGCGCACGGTCTCCTGTCGTTAGATTATATTCTTGTTGCGTTTCGTTATGCACGCAACGCTTGTCCGAATTGAGGAGCATCCTCAATCAAGACCAGGCATGCCCGATCCATCCCCGCCAGGTGAAGGCGGCAAAGAACAATGCAGCATCCGCGAATCCGGCGCTTCGCAGAATCGCCTCGTCCTGCGCCGGGTCGAACAGATTGAGGCTCGCAGCAACCGCCGAACGCGCATTCGCCGCCTGTTCAGGATCCGCTCCACGCGCCACGGCAAAAGCGGAATAGCGCGCGAGCCATTCATCCTTGGCGCCTTGCGGAAAACTCGAATGCGCCACGACAAACGGCGCACCGGGTTTCAAACGTCGATGGATGGCTTCCACCGTGCGCCTGCGCTCGCCCGCGTTGAGGAAATGCAGCGTGAGCAGACAGACCGCCGCATCGAACGGGCCGTCCGGCGCGTCGTCGATATAACCCTCAATCAGTTCCACGCGCTCCATCATCGTCCCCAGCGCTTTGCGTGCGAGATCGAGCATGGGCTTTGCCGGATCGACCCCGGTGAAGGTCCATCCCGGATGATCGGAAGCAAGCGCTTTCAACTCGAGCCCGCCGCCCGCCCCCAGAACCAGCACCCGTGCCTTCTCCGGCGCGCGTTCGGCCAAGAGCACCGAGGTCATGGCATGCAGCGCGTCGAAACCGGGCACGAAGCGTCGTGGCCCCTCAGCGTAGTTTGCGATCGCTTTCGCATCCGAGAAGTGATCGAGAAAATACCGCGCGCCGTCGGGCGCTCGTTCATGCATGGTCATGTTGCTTCTCGGGATTGCGCGCGAGCCGCGCGTGAAAATCTTCGCTCAATGCCTGCAAGGTGACTTCACCGAAGCGCGAAAGCAGCACGGCCTCCGCTTCGCGAAAGGCGTCGTCGAGCGCGGCGTTCACCGCCTGC
This sequence comes from Pseudomonadota bacterium, assembly GCA_023417665.1. Taxonomy (GTDB): domain Bacteria; phylum Pseudomonadota; class Alphaproteobacteria; order Rhizobiales; family Xanthobacteraceae. Next base: position 6,701 of record JAEZFA010000167.1, read on the forward strand.
TCGACCAGACATTCCGGCTGGTCGTTTCGATTGCCAATCGCAAGCAGCGAAGGCCTGCCGAGCGCTTCATAGATGTCGCGCAGCGTTACCTGCGAAAGATCGCAGCATAGCGACCAACCGCCGCCATGCCCTTTTTCGGAACTGACATAGCCCTGCTCGCGAAGGCTTCCCATCACGCGACGGATCACGACCGGATTGGTCTGCATGGCGCGCGCAAGCGTCTCCGAGGTTACGGGCGCCTTCTTCTCCGCCATGTGCAGCAGGACGTGGAGGATTCCGGAAAGGCGGCTGTCGCGTATCATGTAACATCGCTTATTACATGATCGACACGGCTGCAAGCAGCCTCATATGGCATAACCACACTATATAATTGTTTAATATGCTTATTTGTGGCAATTCACTGTGAATACCCCTATATGACCAGAACCCCTCCCTGCGCATTCAATTGCGCCCCGAGGGGATGGATTTTTTCAAGCTACGCAAGGAGAACAGCCATGGCCGTTACCATTGGCGACAGGGCGCCGGACTTCGAGGCGCAGACCACCGAAGGCAAGATCAAATTCCACGACTGGGTCGGCGACAGCTGGGCGGTGCTTTTTTCGCACCCCAAGGATTTCACGCCGGTCTGCACCACCGAGCTCGGCCGTATGGCGAAGCTCAAGCCCGAATTCGACAAGCGCAACACCAAGATCATCGGCCTCTCGGTCGACCCGGTCGATCGCCACGCCGACTGGGCAAAAGACATCGAAGAAACCCAGGGCGCGAAGCCGAACTTCCCGATGATCGGCGACACCGATCTTTCGATTTCGAAGGCGTGGGGCATGCTGCCGGGCGACGCGGGCAACACTTCCGAAGGCCGCACCGCTGCGACCAACCAGACCGTGCGCAACGTCTACATCATCGGCCCCGACAAGCAGATCAAGCTGATGATCGCCTACCCCATGACCACGGGCCGCAACTTCGACGAGGTGCTGCGCGTGCTCGACTCGCTCCAGCTTACCGCCAAGCACAAGGTCGCGACCCCGGTCGACTGGAAGAACGGTGACGACGTGATCATCGCCGGCTCCGTTACCGACGACGACGCAAAGAAGACCTATCCACAGGGCTGGAAATCGCCGAAGCCCTATATCCGCATCGTGCCGCAGCCGAAGTGAGCAATCCTCATGGCGAGGAGCGCTTCGCCGGCCTTCTCACGATGAGGTCAACAAAAAAGGGCGCGAGCTTCCTGCTCGCGCCCTTCTCGTAACAGCGACCCCAGGAAGGATTACGCCGCTGCCTGATCCTTCGGTTTCTTGTTGTCGTTGTAATAATAGTTCGCGTTCTTGCCGAGCACGAGACGGCGCAGCACGCGGCGCATGCCCTCGCTCTTGCGCAGCGGCGAGACTGTCGCCTGCACTGTACGCATCATTGCGAGCTTGAGTGCATCGAGTGCGGGGTGTGCATCGGGTGCCGCTTGCGGCAGGCCCATGCCGCGCAGGAACGAATTGAAGACATAAAGATCGTTGCGACGCCGCACGGCCTTCGTCTTCCAGGTGATGGCGAGCGAAATCGAGTGGCTGTCGGCGGTCCGCACCCAATGCGGCCACTGATAGGGCACGAACACGCCGTCGCCCGGAAACAGATGGTGCTTCACGCCCTTGGCGTCGAACTTCGGATCGTACTTGATGTTGCGGTGCTTGGTCGCCGAGGCTTCCAGCTCCTCCACCGACGCGATCGAATGGTCGCGATTGTCATAGACGCTGAAGAACTTCTCGCCGTGGATCTGCACGAAGAAATTGTCTTCGGCATCGGTATGGAACGGCGTGGTCGAGTTCGGCGAGGATACGAACAGGAAGCCCTGAATGTCCTCGAAACCTGCGTCATCCAGCGACGCATGACCGCGCGCCCTGGCGACCGACAACAGCGCCTGCTCCAGAATGTTGCGATAGGCCGGATGGGCGTCCACGCGCTTCAGCACCATCCATGCGCCCGCTGTCTCGATGCTTTTCACGACCTCTTCCGGCGACAGGTCGACCGCCTGCACCTTCTTCGGGTCCTGTCCGATCTCGGCCTTGCCGGAGGAGTATTCGATCTGGTCGCGCGGCAGTTCGCGCACAAGATTTACGATCTCGGGCAGCGTCAGCAACGGATTGCCGACCAGCTCGTGCTTGATGCGGAACGGAAGATTGGGAAACTCCCCGAACGCAGCGGCATCCGCAGGCTGAACCAGGCTCATGACGACTTCTCCTTGAAGGCGCGATAGCGATGAACGATCCGGCGCGCGGCTTCGCGCAAGGCGCGCCGTCCGGAAACGAGCGAAGCAAAAAGCGGCATGGCGAAATCCGCGCGCAGCGGAACGATCGTTTCGGCGATTTCGAGCCTGCCCTTCCACAGATGATTGATCATCGGATGATCGGCGGTCGCGGTGGAATCGACCGAGCGGATTGTTGCGTCCGCGCAAAGATGCCGCGTCAGGTCGAGCGTAAGCTGCACGCCCGGCGAGCACTTCGAAAGCCGCTCGTCATAGGCCGTCTTGAAAAAATATGCGCGGTCGCCGTGCCGCAGGATCAGGCCGGACGCGATCACGTCGGCGCCGCGGGTTAGCGTCGCGACTTCGAACCTGCCCTGCGGTCCGAGCTTCTGCACGGCTTCCCGGATGAAACGCGAGAGGCCTTCCTGCGCGCCGAGCGCGGTGCCGCGCTTTCCCTTCCAGCCGGCGGCTTCGAGCTTGATGAAGGCTTCGAGCGCGGCCGCGGTTTGCTGCGGCGATACCGACACCGAGAAGCGCACCTCGCCGTCGTCGGCGAGACGATTGCGCTGCCGCCGCAGTTCTTTCAGTTTCTTTGCGCCAAGTGACTCGTGAAGCTGCGTGTCCGCGTCAATTCCGGTATCGAGCAAGGCACGCGCTTCGCGATGAAGCACGCGCGGCGCACGGTTTTCGCGGGCAAGCGCCGCTCGAATGGCGGCGGCTGCAGCGCCGTGCTCGGCCTGCACCGAAAACAACAGCGCCTGCGCGCCGGTCTTGCGCGCGGCGGCAAGCAATCCGGCAGCGGCATCGACGGCGCAATCTTTGTCGAGCAAAGGCGTGGCAAGCGGCGCATAGCCGTGCCAGGTCACAAGGGCCGGCATCGGCAGTTTCATCGCGCGCCAGGTCGAAGTCACCGGCAGAAAGCCGATCAGCTTCTTTTTCGACGCACCATCCCAGGCGAGCAAGGCCTTGATGTTGTCGTCGCCCGGCACATGCTTCGTGACGGCAAGCGCCCACTCCGGCGCGTAGAATGCATTGGGTTCGATCGCGCGGGCATGAAGCGCGGCCCAGGCGCCGACCGGCACCGCCGCAAGATCGACGAGTTCCGCCGTGCCGGCGGCCGTTGCCGCCGTGGCATGGAATTCCCGGGTCAGATCGAAATGTGTATCAACCAAGGACAGCTTCCTCGCGTGGTCCTCGGGAAGCTGCAAAGCACTGGCCACTCCCTCCGTTCCGGAAAGAGCCAGTCCTCGTGTCCGCCCGCGTCCCTTACCTTCTTGTTCTTGCGGGCGACGTTAGGCGCTGCGCGCTTAAGGAAGCGTTCGGAGATCGCGGGAAAGCGGTGAATCTACACTACGAAATCACGATCGTATTGCGTGGCGTGAACGGCGCGTAAAGCGCTTCGTTAAAATTGTAACGAATGGCGCGAGCAGCGTTCTATTGGCCGTAGCGCTCGGTGCGGATCGAGCCCGGATCCACTCCCGCAGCCGTCAGCGCGTCACTCGCAACACTGACAAACGGATTGGAGCCGCAGACGAAGGCGCGCTTCAGCGGAGATGCAATCCGCTGCAACACCGCTTCGATCATCTTCGGGTCGATGCGCCGCGCAAAGTCTCCTGCCCGCCGCGGCGGTTCACGCGTGATCGTAAGCACGAGCTTGAAGGCGCCGCCCCGTGCATCGAGCGCAAGCAGTTCGTCGCGGAAGATCACGTCTTCCCAGCTTCTTGCCGAGAGCAACAGCAGCATCGGCACATCGGACTGCGAACGCGCATGATGACGGACCATCGACATCAAGGGCGCGACGCCCGAACCCGCTCCGGCAAGCAGCACCGGCCCGCCATCTTCCTTCCGCCAGATGAAGTGGCCGCCGATCGGTCCGCGCAGTTCGACCGCGTCGCCAACCTGCGCGACTTCATGAAAGAATGGCGACACCTCGCCGGTCGCGAGCTTCTCGATCGCAAGTTCGATGCTGTCGCGATCTTCCGGCGCGGACGCAATCGAATAAGGCCGCTGCGCCCGATAGCCGTTCGGTGCGGTGAGCCGCACCTCGACATGCTGGCCGGCATGAAAAGAGAATGGCGACGACGGCGCAAAGAAAAAGCTCGACGCCGTCGGCGTGCGCTTCTCGATTTTGCTGATCGTGACCTTTTGCCAGCGGATCGCGGGCGCAATCGGTGACGGCTTGCCTTCAGTCACCGGAATAACGCTGCTCTCGCCACGGATCGCCATACATATGATAGCCGCGCTCCTCCCAGAACCCGGCGGTGTCGCTATTCGTGAACTGCAGCGTATGAATCCACTTCGCGGATTTCCAGAAATAAAGATGCGGGACCAGTAGCCGCGCCGGGCCGCCGTGATCGGGCGTGATCGGCTTGCCGTCATACAAGGTCGCGATCATTGCCTTGCTGCCGGTAAGGTCTGCGGTCGGCACATTGGTCGAATAATCATCATAGCCATGCGCAAGCGTGAATGCCGTCGCCTCGTCGATTCCAGCCGCGGCGAGCAGGTCGTCGATCATGACGCCCTGCCAGGCGGTGTTGAACTTCGACCAGGTCGTGACGCAATGGATGTCGCGTGTCAGCTTCGATTGCGGAAGCTGGTTGAATTCGTTCCAGTTCCAGCGCGCGATGATCTGCGGTCCGTGCTTTAGCGTGAACGACCAGTTCTCGAGCTTCACCTGCGGCGTCGGCCCGGCGGAGAGCACGGGGAAATCGGTCGTCAATGCCTGCCCCGGCGGCAGCCGATCCGCTTCCGTGCGCTCGCGAGGTTTTCCGGTGAATCCGCGTGTGACCGTCATTGGCGCAGTCCCTGCAATCGAATGATTCTACAGGGGGCAATGCGGCCGAACAACTCACGGCGGCGCAATTCCATCGGCGGCTTTTGCATCGCTGCCATGAACCGCTAGAATTGGCGCAGCGAAATTCACGGAGGAACGGGAATGGACGTCCGCGCCGCAGTTGCTGTCGAAAAAGGAAAGCCGCTCGAAGTCACGACGGTTCAACTGGAGGGGCCGAAAGTCGGCGAAGTGCTGGTCGAGATCAAGGCGACCGGCATCTGCCATACCGACGAATTCACGCTTTCCGGCGCGGATCCCGAAGGCATTTTTCCGGCAATTCTCGGCCACGAAGGCGCGGGCGTCGTGGTCGATATCGGTCCCGGCGTCACCAGCGTCAAAAAGGGCGATCACGTCATTCCGCTCTATACGCCCGAATGCCGCCAGTGCCCCTCCTGCCTCTCGCGCAAGACCAATCTCTGCACCTCGATCCGCGCGACCCAGGGTCAGGGCCTGATGCCCGACGGCACCTCGCGCTTTTCCATCGGCGGCAAGAAGCTCTTTCATTATATGGGCACGTCGACCTTCGCGAACTACACGGTGCTGCCCGAAATCGCGGTCGCGAAGATCCGCGAGGACGCGCCCTTCGACAAGGTTTGCTACATCGGCTGCGGCGTCACGACCGGCGTCGGCGCAGTGCTGAACACAGCCAAGGTCACGCCGGGCGCAAAGGCCGTCGTATTCGGGCTGGGCGGCATCGGCCTGAACGTGATTCAGGGGCTCCGGCTGGCCGGCGCCGACATGATCATCGGCGTCGACCTGAACCCCGAGCGCAAGGCCTGGGGCGAGAAATTCGGCATGACGCATTTCGTCAATGCCGCGGAGGCCGGCAAGGATCTGGTCCCTCACCTCGTCAACATGACGAAGACGCCGGCCGACCAGATCGGCGGCGCCGACTACACCTTCGATTGCACCGGCAACGTGAACGTGATGCGTCAGGCGCTGGAAGCCTGCCATCGCGGCTGGGGTGAAAGCATCGTCATCGGCGTTGCCGCCGCAGGCGCCGAGATTTCGACCCGCCCGTTCCAGCTCGTCACCGGCCGCGTCTGGAAAGGCACCGCTTTCGGCGGCGCGAGAGGCCGCACCGACGTGCCGAAGATCGTGGATTGGTACATGGACGGCAAAATCCAGATCGACCCGATGATCACCCACACCATGCCGCTCGAGGACATCAACAAAGGCTTCGACCTGATGCACGAGGGCAAGTCCATCCGCAGCGTCGTGCTGTTCTGACGGCCCCGTCTTGGAGCCGGTGTTCAAGCACAAGGAGAAGCACTTCGCTTCCTTCATCGGAATCGAGATCACGAAATATTCGCCGGATCTCGTCGAAGCGAAGCTGACCGTTCGGGAGGAGCTGTCGAACCGCGGCGGCTTTCTCCACGGCGGTGCAATCATGACGCTCGCCGACACGCTCGGCGGCGTCGGCACCACCGCGAACCTGCCGAAAGGCTACCGGACGCTGACAACCGAAAGCAAAACCAACTTTCTGTCGGCAATCCCCGTCGGCGAAACCGCCCGCGCGGAATGCACGCCGGTTCACCGCGGCAAGACGCTGATGGTCTGGCAGACCAAGATTTTCCGCGAGGACGGCAAGCTCGCTGCGCTGGTTACCCAGTCACAGCTCGTGATCGCGCCGAAGGAAACACCGCCCGCCTGACGGCGGTCTCCTCAGTTGCGGATACTCGCGATCTGCTCGGCGAAGACGCGAACCCGTTCGCGGATGCGCGACGTTTGTCCGGTGACGGAAGCCGCGGAATGATTGAGTTCGGACGCCGCGCGATTGGCGCGATCGGCCACCGCCTCGATCTGGCCAAGCGACGCAGAAACCTCGCCGACACCCACCGCGACCGACGAAACATTGCCGGCGATCTCGCGCGCCGAGGCGACCTGCTCTTCCACCGAGTCCGCAATGCGCGACGAAAAGCGGTCGAGTTCGGCAATGACCGAGGTGATCTGCTCGATCGCGGAAACCGATTTACCGGTCGCCTGCTGCATGGCCTCGATGCGCGTCGCGATATCCTGGGTCGCCGCCGCGGTCTGCGCGGCGAGCGCCTTGACCTCCTGCGCGACTACCGCGAAACCGCGGCCGGCATCGCCCGCCCTTGCGGCTTCGATGGTGGCATTGAGCGCAAGCAGGTTGGTCTGCGCGGCGATCGCGGAAATGAGGCTCGTCACGTTGCTGATTTCGCTTGCGACCTGCGCCATTTCGTCGATCACGCCGGTCGTCGCCATCGCCTGGCTCACCGCCTCGCCGGCAAGCCGGGAGGACTGCGATACGTTGGCGCCGACTTCCGCAATCGTCTGCGCGAGCGATTCACCGGCCTGCGCCACGGTCTTCACCTGAACCGCGGTTTCCTCGGTGATCGCGGCGACCTTCATCGACTGCGAACTGGCGTTCTCCGCCGTCGTGCCGAGTCCCTTCGCGCTGCCTTCGAGCGTTTCCGCGGCAAGATGCAGGGCGCCGACCGAGTCGGCCATCTCCTGTTCGAAGCGGGCGATGAGTTTTTGCAGCTCATCGTTGCGCTGGCCGCTGCGCAACACTTCCTGTTCGCGCCGCTCGACCAGACCGCGCAATTCTCCTGCCGCGCGATTGGCATCCCTCGTCGCCTCGGACGAGGCGCCGAACGCCTGCCGGATCATGATCGCAATGCCCATCAGCATGGCGGACTCGATGACGACGAAGGCCGCGTGGAATCCCGCGCGGAACAGGTCCGCACCGCCCGGATAGATCGCACTCGGCAGCAGGAAGTTCAGGCCGAGGTGATGGACCGCGATCATGACCGCCGCGGCCAGAATGACCCGCCAGTCGCACAGGCCCGACAGCATCGCAAGCAGCGCGAAATAATAGAAGTGAGCCTCGATCTGCCAGGCGTGACCTTCAAGCAGAAACACGAACAGCGACGCATGCACGACGAAGGCGAGCGCGAGCGCCAGCGAAGTCACGAAAATCGGCCGCCGCAGCGCGAACAGCACGGTCGGAAGCACCGAAAACAGCAAAGCAACCGCGAGCGGCGCGGCCACTGCATGCCCGTTGAGATAGCCGGTCAGCGCGAGCACCGGCAGATGCAGCCAGGCAAACGCCAGTAGCGCAAGACAGACCTTGTTCTGGAACGTCTCGAGATTTTTCATTGCGGTCAGCTTTTATTGCGGGATATCGGCTTGAGGCAGGCAGCAAGAACGGCTGGATCGGCGATCAGCCACGCGCCGGCAGCGCGTACGCGAGTGCCGTAATCGGTTCGCATCGGCTCGACGATGGCGATGAAGTCGAAGGCGCCATAACGCACGAAGCGGCTCCCCGGCTCCACCGCGCGCGTCAGCACGTCCGAGGCTCCGGTCCAGGGCGCGAAGATGACGGCAACGCCGTCGCTATCGGGCTTGGGAGAAAGCACAAGCGCTGCGAGCGCGATGATGCTCGCAAGCGAAGCGACGCCCAGCAAAGCCGCGTCAAACCAGCGAAATTGTCTAGGGCCTTGCACTTCAATTACCGCGATTAACTTGCGGTACTCGGTAACCTATGTCGGGTTAAAGACATCTTTACTCGTGAGGCGTCGCGCCGCCGTTCGCAGCGATTAAGTTGACGCAGGCGCGGCCTTCCAGTTCACGAGCAACACGCCTGCCGCGCAGAGCGCCATGCCTGCAATCGCCGCGAGTCCCAATTGCTCGTTGAATAGTGCCCAGGACATCAGCGCGGTCACCGCGGGCGTGAGATAGAACAGCGAGGCAACCCGCGTCGCCGCCGCGCGCCGGATCATGATGTAGAGCAGCACGATCGCGCCGCCGGAAATCACCACGACCAGCCAGGCAATGGTCAGGATCAGTTCCGGCACCCAGTCCACCACCCTCGTTTCGAAAGCAAAGGCACCGATCGCCGCAAACGCGCTGGCCGAGGCGTATTGGATCGGCATCGAGGAAAGAAAGTCGACGCCGCCGCCGAAACGCTTCTGGTAAAGCGTACCTGCCGTGATGCCGATCAGCGCGCCGACAATTGCGATCCATCCGGTGAGCCCGGTCTCTCCCGCCACCTTCGCCTGCACCACGAGCCAGAGCCCGAGCAGGCCCAGCACCAGCCCGCCCCACTGGAGCGCCGACACGCGCTCACCGAACCAACGATTGGCGAGCGTCGAGGTCAGCACGGGCTGCAGGCCGACAACCAGAGCGGCGATCCCAGCAGGCATTCCCTGCGCCATGGCAACGCAAACACCGCAGAGATAGATGCCGTGCACGAGGACGCCGCTCACCACGCTGTGCGGAATCGCGCGCCCCCGCGGCAGCGGCGCGCGCAGCGCGAGCGCAAGCAACGTGATCGCGAGCGAGGCGAAGAACAGCCGTATGGCAACGAAGGTGAACGGCTCGATGTGCGGCAGGCCGAATTTGTTGCCGATGAATCCCGTGCTCCAGAACAGCACGAACAGGACCGGCGCCACCTTGATGATGGCTTCTACGATACGGGGCGAGGATTGGGGCATTGCGGTGTTTCTTCGGGCTCGCCCTTTTGCCAGCGCCGGCCCGGCAGATCAACGGATTTAGAAAGCGTTAACCGTGCGGGAGCAACATCCCGCAACAGCCCTTTGCCGAGCCCGCCGACATGGACGAACGCCGCCTGAAACCGCGCACCCGCACCTTCCTGCAGGGCCGCGTGTTCTACAACAACCGCCGCCAGAGCGCGGATTGCATCATCCGTGAATTGACGGATGACGGCGCACGTCTTTCCTTCACCGATCCGGTCGGCCTGCCCCATGCATTCGAACTGCACATTCCGCACCGCGACCAGACCATTCGCGTGGAGACGGCGTGGAATCACGGCACCGAGGTCGGCGTCGGCTTCGCGCGCCATGATCTGCCCTCCGGCGCGCCGCTCGCGCCGGTAATCGAGGCAGCGCACGGCGAACACACCATGATCGAGCGCATCGAGAAGCTCGAGAAGGAAGTCGCCAGCCTGAAGCGCCGCCTCGCGGAAATCGAGATCAAGAACAGCTAGCGCGAAGCCGCGGACTGCGTACGAATACCCGGAAAACAAACGAACCGACCCTGCGACTGTCCCGCAGCGCCAAGGGCCGTTACACTGCCTTCTGCCAGCCGCATCTGCGGCCCAAGAAGGAACCGGAATGATCGATCTCTACACCTGGACTACGCCGAACGGACGCAAGGTTTCCATCGCCCTCGAGGAGATGGGCCTTCCCTATACCGCGCATCCCATCGACATCGGCAAGGATGAGCAATTCGCGCCCGACTTTCTGAAAATCTCGCCGAACAACCGGATCCCCGCGATCGTCGACCGCGAATCCGGATATTCGCTGTTCGAGTCCGGCGCGATCCTGATGTACCTCGCGGAAAAAACCGGAAAGCTGATGCCGAAGGATATGGCGTCGCGCTATCGCGTTATCGAATGGCTGATGTGGCAGATGGGCGGCGCAGGGCCGATGCTCGGACAGGCACACCACTTCCTGAAGTTCAACGCCGGCAAGGCCCCTTACGCGGAAGAACGCTACGCCAAGGAAGCGCAGCGGCTCTACAAGGTGCTGAACACGCGTCTTGAGGGCAATGCCTTCGTGGCCGGCGAATATTCCATCGCCGACATTTCGATCTGGCCCTGGATCTCGCGTTACGAATGGCAGCAGATCAATCTCGACGATTATCCGAACGTGAAGCGCTGGTATCTTGAGATCGCGAAACGTCCGGCCGTCATAAAAGGCTATGCCGTGCCGAAAGACGTCGGGCCGATCCCGCTTCCCAAATGAGCAAATACGGCATTTCCTCCCTCTGGCGTGGCGAGGTCCCCCTTGCCACGGTCTTCTGGGAATATGCCGTAGCCTGGGGCACGCTGCTCAATCTGCTGTTCACCGGCGGCGCGCTGATCGCTTTCATGAACCGGACGCCCGACTGGGTCGGGCTGCTCCTGCACTTTGCGCCGACGCCGCTCAACGCCTTGCTCGTTATCGCGACCTGGCGTGCAGCGGCGCGGCAACCCTCGCCGCTCGCCACCTTTGCCCGGCCCGCGAGTGTCGCGTGGTTCGCGCTGATGCTGCTGCTCTAGGCCGGCTTGCAATAAAGCAAGGACCGACTTCATTTCCTCGCTGCGATGATCAGGGCGAGCAGCGCAAAGAGCAGCGCCGGCACGATCCAGAACGCGCCGCCGCCAATCAGGTTATCCGCCGCCGGCGTGATGCAGTTCGCATTTTGCGCTTCCGCGCAATCGCGGCGCATCCAGTAGCGGGCGTAAAAGAGCCAGAAGAAGAGCCCCGCGAAAGCCGCGAGCACCGCGAAGCGAATCCACTTCGCGGCACCCATGATGCGTACCCACCACTTGTCAGTCCTCGTCAAAGGGTACGGGCCGCATGAGGAAATAAAGCGCAAGTGTGCCGGCAATAAGCACGCCCGCCAGCACCGGCGCCCAGATGTCTCCGGTCGAAACCCGAACGCCGATCAGCACGAGGCAGACGACCGCGCCGAGTGCCGGCACGAAGCTTGGCACCTCGAACTTGCCGTGCGGCTCGCCTTTCCGGCGTTGCAGCACAAACAGCGCGCCATTGACGACGCAGAACACCGTCAGCAGCAGCAGCACCGTCGCCGCAGCGAGATTGCCGATGGTGCCGTAAAGCGCGAGCGGCGCGAGAATCGCAAACAATACGAAGATCGCGATATGCGGCGTCTTGGTGCCGGCATGCACCCGGCCCAGAAACGCCGGCAACAAGCCCTGCCGCGACATGCCGTATACGAGCCGAGAGGCGGTGACGTAATTCACCAGCGCAGTATTCGCGACCGCAAAGATCGTGATGAACGTGAAGATCACCGCCGGAAAAGCCGGCGCCGCCTTGCCGACCACCGCAGTCAGCGGGCTGGGCGCCTTGGCAAGCTCCGCATAGGGCACGACAGACACCGCCGTGATCGCGACCGCGATATAAAGCACCGCCGCCATCACCATCGCCGCGATCAGCCCGATCGGCATGGTGGTTTCGGGATTGCGGCATTCCTCCGCGACATTGATCGTGTCTTCGAAGCCGAGGAATGCGAAGAACGTCAGCACCGCGCCGTTGAGAATGATCAGAAAGAACGAGTCCGGCCCGAGCCCGGTCGGCACTTCGAGCAGGTTGACGCTGCCCCAGTAGCTGAACCCGACCGCAATCACGATCAGGAGGCCGGTCGCTTCGATGATCGTGCAAAGCACATTCACCCACATCGACTCGCGCATGCCGCGGAACGTGATGCCGGCCAGCAGAAGCAGAAACCCGAGCGCGATGAACTCGACCGGGATCGACTGCCAGCCGAACAGCTGCGCGATATTCGCGGCGAGCACGCGCGATTGAGTCGCGACCGAAGTGAGACCGGAACAGACAACCGCAATGCCGACCACGAAGCTCAGCATGGGCATGCGATAGGCGCGCTGCGTGACATAGGCCGCGCCCGCCGCGCGCGGATAGCGCGAGATGATCGAGGCGTAGGACAACGCGGTCAGCAACGCGACCACCAGCGAAGCGATGAATGCAAGCCAGATCGCGTTTCCCGCGATCCCGGCCGCCTGCCCGATCAGGCCGTAAATGCCGGCGCCGAGCATCGAGCCAAGACCATAGAGCGCAAGCTGAGTCGGGCCGATTGAGCGATGAAGTTTGGGTTCGTCCTTGAAAACCGCCGCCGTGGTGTCCGTCATGGGTCAAATCCCCTGAAAGCGTTGCACCAGCATCCCCGCGCCGATGCTAGCACGGCGCCGTTCGGGATTGTCGAGACGAAACCTGCGCCAATCCGCAGAAGAAACGCTCAGTAAAACCGGCCTTTGGCCATCCATGCCGCGAAGAACAGGATCAGCGCGAGCCCGATCAATTCCCAATGCATGATGCTGCGCAGCCTGCGGATTCGTTCCGGCGCCACTTCCGGCACGCGCCCTTCCCGCAGCGCTTTGCGCCACCTGAGAAATTCCATGGTCGGCACGATCGACAACAGGCCGACCAGCACGAACAGGCCGAACTTCGTGAGAAAGGCGTGGCTCGACCAGTAATAGGCCGCGCCCTTCTCGAAAAAGAACACCCGCAACAATCCCACGACCAGCAGCGCGCCGGCGAGCCCGCCATAAAGGCCGTCGACGGTCAGGAGCCGCCGCGCATTCTCGAGCGTCAGCGTCTGGCGCAGGAGCACCATCTCGACACTCAAGGCGACAAACAGCGCAACGAATAACAGGTGATGCAGGAAGGCGAAGATCACGGTCATGGCTTGCTCCTCGTCGACAAGTCTACGCGCGCGAGCGGCACTTTTCAAAGCCGGTCGCAGCAGCGATAGTCGCAGGCAAAACCGGGAGGATAATCATGCACGAACCGACGACGCCGGGGCTCGATGTCGATCGCTGGCTCGCGCTGACGGCCGGCGCCCGCATGATCGAACTCGACCACCCGCTGCAGAAGGGCATGCCGATCTATCCGACCCACCCGCCCTTCCACATCACGCTGAACAATCGCCACGGCGACATCCATCGCGGATGCGGATTTTCTTCGTCCAACGAATTGATCATCACCAGCACGCATACCTCGACGCATATCGACGCGCTCTCGCATGTCTCCGAGAACGGCAAGCTGCATGGCGGGGTCGATGCTGCCACCGCGCAGCAAGGCACCGAACTGTTCAAGGAGCATGGCGTCGAAACCATCCAGCCGATCTTCCGCCGCGGCGTGTTGCTCGACATCGCCGGCGCGAAGAATGTCGAAGTGCTGGAGCCTGCCGAAGAAATCACCGTCGCCGATCTGGAGGCCGCGGCGAAAAACGCCGGGGTCGCAATGCATCCCGGCGACGTGATCCTGCTTCGCACCGGCTGGACGAAATACTGGACGGATTCGCGGCGCTATCTCGGGCTGGATTCCGCCGGCACGCCCGGCGTCGCCGCGAGCGGCGCGGAATGGTTGGCCGCCAGAAAGCCCTTCGCGGTCGGCAACGATACCGCCGGCTTCGAGCAGATCGTGCAAACCAGCATCACCATGGACGCGCACCGCATCCTGATCGCGCAGCACGGCATTCACATCATCGAAAATCTCGATCTCGAAGAACTTGCGCGCTGCGGCCGCGCGGAATTTGCCTTCGTGACGCTGCCCTTGCGGATCAAGGGCGCGACGGGCTCCCCGCTGCGACCGGTCGCGCTCGTCTAGCGCGACGGCGACGGCGTCAGGTCTTCCCGCCAATGTCGGAGTGGAAGTAAGGCTTTCCGCTCGACGCCGACGGCAGGTAATAAGAGCCGAAACGCAGCGCCACCACCGCAAGCGCAAGCACGAGAATGGCGGCCGCCGTGAGCAGGATTTCCATTTCCGGCGCCTTGTGCGTGGTCGCGACCACGACATGCCGCGTCACCGCGGTGATGCCGACATAGATCAGGAAGCGCACCGGCATGCGGTTGGTCTTGAAATAGATGCCGACCATGGCGCCGATCTCGAGATAGATGAACAGGAGCAAGAGGTCGTCGATCGAGGCATGGCCTTTTGCGACCATCTCGAGAAAGGTCGCGATCGAGGCCCATACGGTCGATGCGCCGATCGCGAACAGCCCGAGGAGATGAAAGCCCTCGACCAGAATATTGCCGGCGTGATTGACGAAGCCCCGCAGCCGCGATTCGAAACCGCCCGCCGCTTCCTCGGATGACCTGCCTTCCTGCATCGCCGACTACCCCAGAGTTCCCGCCTTCTTTCTACGCGATAGTGCGGGAGCAAGTCACCTGCACGGATTTTCGCGCTGCGGCGAAGAAAGGGTTGCCCTCCCGGCTCACGATTCTAGAATTGCGGATCAAACGAGATGGAGAAGAGATGACCCTTCGGAGCATGGGATGGAGCTGCATTCTCGCAGCGACGCTGTTCACGAGCGCGGCGCAAGCCAACGTCACCGCCAATTACGGCTGCCGCTTCTATGTGGACGGCAAGGTCTATGTGGAGTTCAGGATCGACGAAATCCGCCATACCCAATGGGCGGACCAGGGTCTGTTTACCCGCGGCAAGGCGAAGCCGGTACGCACCGATGTCGAGGTGCATGAGAACCCCGCGCAGAAGGACGCGCTGAAGTTCGTCCTCCCCGACCAGAAGGCCGAGATCGTCGTCGCCAATACGCTCGACTATATAAATGCGATCTACAACGGGCCAACGCGCAAGGAGCTCGCCGGCGAATGCGAGCAGGCGGATAGCGGCAACGCGCTGAACCGCTGGTTCCTCGAACGCGAACGCGAAAAGAAGCGTAACCCGCGCTGAGCGCGCGAGACCCGGCCTGTGCCGGGTTCCGGACGCATTGCAAACATCCCGACACACGCGAGACGCCTTCGTATCAAATCTCGTTACGCTTTGGTTACGAAGGTGCCTCGCGACCCGCGACGATGAACGGCGATTCATTTTCGCCGCACGACCGGCATGCGCGTGACACCTTGCACTGAAAAAATTCAGAAGCAGTTCAGAATCGAACGCGCATCCTCGCGTGCATGGGAACCAACCGCTCGCAAAGCCGTTGCGAGAGACCGATGGCCTCCCAGCCTATCGAACAGCAATCATTCCCCTGGAGGATCAGCCTATGCGCAACCTCATCGTGTCTTCCGTCTTCGCCGCTGCGTTTCTGGTCGGCGGTGCCGCCGCCTGGCAGGCCAATGCCGCCGCATTCATGAAGGGCTCCGCGCCGGAAGTGACTTCGCAGACCGAGCAGGTCCGCTGCTATCGCAACGCGCCGCGCGACGGCTGTGGCTGGGGCCGCTATCGCACCCGCCGCGGCTTCTGCCGCCCGTGCTAACGTAAGTTACTGTTCGCGCGCTTGCGCGCGTGGCATTCATGCCATTCACGCGAGATCCGAGGGTCTTGCCCTATTCGCGCAAACAGCAAAAAGCCCGCCGGCAACGGCGGGCTTTTTGTTTGCCGCCTCGTCCTGAGACGCTGCGAAGCAGCGTCTTGAACTATACTCGCCTCATCCTGAGGATGCGCGTCTTGAACTACACTCGTCTCATCCTGAGGAGCGCCGAAGTCGCGTCTCGAAGGATGAGGATGCGGTCCATGGTTCGAGACGCATCGCTTCGCGATGCTCTTCACCATGAGGATTGGAACGTCATTCCGGGGTGCGGCGAAGCCGCGGACCCGGAATCCAGAGCGTTATGGAAAAGCCTGCGCGTGTAGCCCATAGATTCCGGATCGGCGCAACGCGCCGTCCGGAATGACAATCATTTCGTCATGCCCGGCCTTGTCCCAGGCATCCACGCCTTAAAAGCGGCGCGTCAGACAAGGCGTGGATCACCGGGACAAGACCGGTGATGACGAGGAAAAACGAATACCCACACCCTCACCTCGGCCTGTGCTTCGGTCATGTGCGCTCGTTTCTTCGCCATGGTGCTCTTAGTTCCCCTCTGGTTCAGCTGGAGGAATTGGCAGTTCCTGCTGAGGTTGCTCGCCTTCTTCCTCGTCAGGCTCGTCTATGTGAGGCACCGTCGCAATAAACGGCACGGACGAGCTAACCCCCTTCCCCACCGCGATCATGTCTCTGAAACCCAAGAGCGGCAACGCCTTCGTAAAATCGCCGAAATAGCTGCCGAGAAAATCAATACTTGTTCGATCAAATTGTTGAAAAGCAAAAACGGTATTACACTGCGTAAGGATCGTTTTCGATACGTTGGCTGTACGTTGAGCAATTACCATTAGACCAACATTATACTTCCGACCTTGGAGAGCGATCTGCGCGATCGCATTCACAACTGCAGCGACTCTTCGGTCATTAGTACTGATGAAGTTATGCTCTGGCACCAAAGTGTGAGCTTCTTCCAGCGCAATAGCTAGCTTATGCCCCTCAAAGTCCCCT
Organism: Pseudomonadota bacterium; assembly: GCA_023417665.1. Lineage (GTDB taxonomy): Bacteria > Pseudomonadota > Alphaproteobacteria > Rhizobiales > Xanthobacteraceae. The sequence continues at coordinate 23,548 of JAEZFA010000167.1, forward strand.
GCTCTCGCACGCATGAAAATTGTTATGAAAAGATTTCGCAGGAAATCCATCATATCTGCCGTGTTCTCTAGGTCTGGTAGATCAACCAAAAGGATTTGATTGTTGCCGCCAATAAAAGCCTGAAGCGCATCGCGAATAGCTTCTCGAACACGATTTGTGTTGTTTGTAATTAGCTGCTGGTTTTGCTGATTAGGAAATTTGCCGAACTCAACACCAATGGCTCTTAAATCATCAGCTATCGCATCCATATCCGCGGCGTCACTGAATTTTAGCACCTGTAAATCAGAAAACTTGCCATCGTATTCCGACGTCAAATCGACGCAAAGCACCTTGACCCCGTTTGCAACGGACCTGCGTATTAAGTGCCTTGCGAATACAGACTTGCCGGAGCCTGTAACGCCTACAATCGCGACGTGATGCCTTACGCCTTCTTCAAAATCGAAATTTACGGGTGTCTCCAAATCACGAATATTTGCTATTGACGCATTGTTTTGCTCGGCTGGGCTCACCAACGCAGCAGCCCGATAAACCGGCGTCATTACCTCGGGTAGCCATCCGTATCGCTCGAATGCCTTGACCTGCTCCCCTGAAACGCCCTCGGTTTTAAGTTAGGGTTCTGTTCTCCGCCGAGGAGACAGACGATGCGTAAGAGCAGATTTAGCGAAGAGCAGATCATCAGGATCTTGAAGGAACACGCCGCGGGGTTGTCGGCCAGCGATGTTTGTCGCAAGCACGGCATCAGCGATGCGACGTTCTACAAGTGGCGATCCCGGTTCGGTGGGATGGAAGTCTCAGACGCCCGGAAGCTGAAGGCGCTGGAAGACGAGAATCGCAAGCTCAAGAAGCTCCTGGCAGAGTCGATACTGGACGTGTCGACGCTGAAGGAGATGCTTGGAAAAAACTTCTGACGCCCAGCCTGCGAAGACGCGCCGTGACCTGGGCGATCCGAGAGAAAAACTACTCGCAGCGCCGGGCCTGCCGGCTCGTTGGCCTGCATCCGAAGACCTGTCGCTACGCCGCCAAGACGACTGGCGATGAAGGGCTTCGGAGCATGCTGCGGGAGCTCGCCTCACAGCGGCGGCGTTTCGGTTACCGGCGTCTCGGGCTGCTACTGGCTCGCCAGGGCATCAAGCTCAATCACAAGAAGCTCTACCGCCTTTACAAGGAAGAGCGGCTCTCCGTGCGTAAGCGCGGGGGTCGCAAGCGGGCTCTGGGTACTCGAGCGCCGATGGCCGTTCCGCAGGCTCGCGATCTGCGCTGGTCGCTCGACTTCGTCATGGACGCGCTGGTGAGCGGACGGCGCTTCCGCATCCTCACCGTGGTCGATGACTTCACCCGGGAGTGTCTGGGGCTGGTGGCGGACACCTCGCTGACCGCTCCGCGCGTCGTCCGCGAGCTCAGCCGTATCATTGAGAGCCGAGGCTGCCCTCGCATGATCGTCAGCGACAACGGCACCGAGTTCCCGTCGAACGCCATTCTGGCCTGGCAGGAGGAGCGTGGCATCGAATGGCACCATAGCGCCGGGCAAACCGATGCAGAATGGCTTCGTCGAGAGCTTCAACGGCAAGCTTCGTGACGAGTGCCTCAACGAAACCCTGTTCAACAACCTCACCGAGGACCGCGAGATCATCGAAGCATGGACGATCGACTACAACACCAACCGAGTTCGCAGAACGCCCCAGCGAGGGGCATAACCGGAACAGACTCTCCTTATAAACGAGGGCAAGTTGGGGAGCAGGTCAGATGGCGTACGCTCTCCAAGGCGCACGTCTCACCTCGAAGTCGTATGTCGCTTGCTTTGGATCATTTTATGGTCCGCAGATAGTCAAAAGCCCCGCTTGGAAAGGGCCACAAATCGAAACGAGGGCTTTTCAGTTAGGCCCATCGGCGTTTGGAAAAGTTCCGTTCGTTCAGCCCAATATCGATAAGTACATCGGCCACACCAGAGCTCTCAATGCCTATATGACCGATCCAGAGCGGCTCTCGGAATGGATCAAGGCATACATTTTACCCGTTGCAGAGTTGGATGATCGAACCGGTCTTCCGTTTCCAAAAGCCATAGCGAATGCAACAGCTGCCGCGTTCCGGGCGATTACACTTCCGATCACTCGAATAGCCCAGGTGCAAGCGACATCTGTTGAACTTCCATCCTCGCTGGCAGAAGAGCTTCGTAACAAGGGAATACTTGAGTTCGGCTGCGTTCGCGATGAGCTGGAAAATGGAGAAGCAGACTACGTCGTCGAAGTGAACCGGCTTACTCAAGGCGCAAGTAACACAGTCGTCAGGACACCTTTTGTGCTGAAAGTTTGGGTTGATCGATACCAGAAAGACAAGCTCCCGATAAGAGAGGCAGCGCTAGGTGCTCACTATCCTTACGCGACGAAGAAGCACTTTGAGCTCTGTCCAAAACCACAGGAATTGGCGGTAATGGCGAAGAAGCGCTCGACTTCGTTGCTTGCCAAACGAAAACAGCCGTTGAGTCTCGCCGGGAGGTGAGCCAAAGCATCTACGCGCGTAGTCTCTGCGGAATTTGCAATTAACCCAATGATTTCGAACTCTCTCCTCTCCTTGGCAAGGGAGAGGTCGAGAGTTCAATCCTCTCTCACAGCACCAGTCTCCTCGCGACATCTATTTATGAATTGTCCGCTGCACGACAGAGTCGTTCGCGCGTGGGCACATCTTCTGGAGTCAAAGCAATGCGAACAACGGTATCGGAATGCCGCGCGGCTTAAAAAATGGTCGACGCTTTGGTCTGCTCATAAATTAATATGAGTTCTGGAGAATCAATCATCGCGTTGCGACGAATCTGAATTCCGGCTGCGAGGGCCTGTGATGCACGGGTTAGAGATCGAACAAGATCGAGAGCCACTGATCATCTCGCCGCATATTACGCAGAACATCGATCGCGTTCTGGCGGCAATCCGCACCTACCTGAAAATGGACGTTGCCTTCGTTTCCGAGTTTCTCGGCGCGAACAGAATTTTCCGCAGCGTCAGCGCAATCTCCGAAGGTGCCGGCGTGCAGCGCGGAGAAAAAGTACCGATGGCCGAAGGCTATTGCCGGCACGTCGTCGAAGGCAGGTTGCCGGAACTCATTCCGGACACCGCGGCCGTCGCGCTCGCGCAGTCCATGCCGGAAACCGCGCGCATTCCGATCGGCGCGCATCTGAGCGTTCCGATCCGCCTCGAGGGAGAACAGATTTTCGGCACCTTGTGTTGCTACAGCTTCGAGCCGCGACCCTGGCTCGGCACGGAGCATCTCGGTTTGATGCGGACGTTCGGGAGCGTCATTGCCGAAGAACTGACCGCCGACCTTCTCGCCGATGCGGAACGCAAGCAGAAAATCCAGCTTCTGCGAACAGCGATCGAGAGCGGCGATCCCGCGACGGTATTCCAGCCGATTGTCCGCTTGAACGACGGCACGGTGACGGGGTTCGAGGCGCTGGCGCGATTCCGCAATGGTCCGCAGCGCTCACCGGACAAATGGTTTTCCGATGCGCATGACATCGGTATGGGGCCTGAACTGGAATTGCTGGCGGTAAGCCGCGCGATCGCAGCCTGCGCCGTGCTGCCCGAGCCGCTCTCGATAAATGTGAATATTTCTCCGGGCACGCTGGTTACCGAAGACGTCACCATGGCGTTCGGCGACTTCGACCCGACACGCATCGTGGTCGAGATCACCGAGCATGTGCCCATTCAGAACTACGAGACGATCGTGTCCGCGCTCCTGCCTTTGCGCAATCGTGGGATCAGAATCGCGATCGACGACGCGGGCGCCGGCTACTCGAGCCTGCGCCATGTGCTGTCGCTGAAGCCCGACATCATCAAGTTCGACACCAGCCTGACGCGCGATATCCACCTCGATCCTACGCGCAGCGCAATGATCGAAGCCCTGTCTAACTTCGCGCGACGCACCGGAACGCTTGTCGTCGCCGAAGGCGTCGAAAGCGAAGAGGAAGTCGCGGCACTGCGCGAACTCGGGATCGAGAAGGCGCAGGGCTATTATTTCGGGAAGCCCGGAGAACTCGCCGAACAGCTCAAGCGCATCTAGCGCGGCTCGCGTTCGGACATCCAGCGCGAAACGAAGGGCAGCAGAAGCGCGATCAGCACGAAGCGCGCGAGATGATGCACGCCGACGAATGCCGGATCCAGGCCGATCATGAAGGCGAGAATTGTCATCGCTTCGAGCCCTCCGGGCGCGAAAGCGACGATGGTCTTGGCGACGTTCTCCCCGGAAAGCCACGCCGCGAACACCGCGAACACCGCGCAAACCGCAAGCGCCACCAGAAAGGCACCGACCGAATCGACGAGCAACCTGCGGATCATCGCAGGCGTGGTGCTGGCAAAGCGCGTACCGGTGAAGGCGCCGAGCACCACGAAGGAAGCGAACAGCAGAAACGTGGGAATGTTTCCCTGCACATAACCCGCGCCGTGCAGAAAGCCGTTGACGAGCATCGGGCCGATCAAGAGTCCGCCGGGAATTCGCAACCGCTCCGCAAGCAGCGCCGACGCAATACCGGTAAGCGCCATGATCAGCGTATCGCCGGGTGTTGCGACATGAACGCCGGCCGTGAGCGGGATGGCGCCGGTGGAAGCGGAAAGCCCGGCCGATAGCAGCAATCCCGGCAAGGCCGCGATCAGCAGAAACACGCGCACGGTCTGCACGAAGGCGACCATGCGAACATCGACCTTCGCATCCGATGCCATCGCAAGCACGGCGGAGAGCGCGCCCGGCGCACTCGCATAAAGCGTCTCGCGATAGTTCCATTTGGAGACGTAATGCAGATAAAGCATCACAGCGCTCATGGTGGCAGGAAGCGAGAGCGCGAGCAGCGCGAGCGTGATCGGCCAGTTGCGAATGCCGGCGACGGTTTCCGGCGTCACGGCAGCGCCCAGCGAAATGCCGAGCACGACGAAGATGATCTTGCGCAGGAGGTCGGGCACATAGACCGGCAATCCCGCGAGCGCGAGAACCGTGACCGCCACCAGCGCACCGGCGAGCCATGCCGCGGGAAGATTGAAATAGGCAAACACCGCACCGCCGAGCGTGCCGGCTGCAAGCGTCAGCACGGTCCGCGGCAGCGGATGACGAAGATGGAGCGTTTGCCGGAGTTTCATTCTGCGCGCAGCATTCCTGCCGGCACGTTGGTATAGACGGCAGCGGCCGCGTCAATAGCTCTGCCGCGGAACCGCCCGCGCCTCAGCGCAATCCTGCATTGATCTTGTCGAGGGCCGCACTTCCCGGACAAAGATCGGTGCCGGAAAGCGTGTTCAGCGGACGCGCTGTCACGCCGAGACGGTCGTGCAAATCTTCCGAATCCGGCTCGACGTAGAGAAGCCCGGTGACGATCTCGCCCTTGGCGTTGTGGCGCTGGATGAAGTTCATCACCGAGGCGCGGTCGGTCGGATCGTGGTCGTCGGTGAGCTTTTTCAACCGCAGCATCGAGCCGTCGTGCTGGGTCACATTGATGGTCGTTCCCGGATCGTGGTCGACGGTGATCTCCTCCCTGCCCTCCAGGAACTCCAGCGCGTTCGCGGCTTCGTTATGCTCGCGCACATAGTCGAAGCTCTTGGTGGAGCCGGCGTGATTGTTGAATGCGATGCAGGGCGAGAGCACATCGAGGAAGGCCGCGCCCTTGTGGCTGATCGCAGCCTTGATCAGCTCGACAAGCTGCTTCTTGTCGCCGGAAAACGACCGGCCGACGAAGCTCGCGCCCGCGATCAGTGCGAGCGACACCAAATCCATCGGACTGTCCGGATTGCCGACGCCTTTTTTCGATTTCGAGCCCTTGTCGGCGGTCGCCGAGAACTGCCCTTTGGT